>CAJOOW010000055.1 GCA_905236375.1 uncultured Alphaproteobacteria bacterium
AAAGAAAATGTGAAACTTAATGAATTAACGAAGCTCAGTTCATATCGCTCTGAATTTTTTGATAAATTGCAAAGTATCGTTAAAGATAAAAGTGGGATCAAGATTGCCGGCGATCGATTTATCTTTCAATCGGAATTATTTTTTGATTCGGCATCTGATGAATTAAGCGATGAAGGACAGAAACAAGTTTCAGAATTAGCAGAAGTTATCAAAGAGATTGGAGAAAAAATTCCAAAGAATATTAAATGGATTTTGAGAGTGGATGGACATACTGACTCTCGGCCGATTAGTAGTGGAAAATTCAGCTCAAACTGGGAACTTTCGGCATCACGAGCTATTTCTGTTGTTAAATATCTCATCAAGTGTGGAGTTTCAGCAAAACATCTAGTAGCTGCAGGGTTTGGAGAAAATCAACCAATTTCAAATGGCCATTCCCCTGAAGATCTCGCGAAAAATCGTCGCATTGAATTTAAATTGGACGAAAGATGAAAAAATTGATTTTGGTTTTTTCCGGCCCTTCTGGAGCCGGGAAATCGACTTTAATTAATCATTTGCTTGAGAAATATGATTCAGCTGGCTTAACCGTTTCGCATACGACTCGAGCAGCCAGAGAAAATGAGAAAGACGGGAATGATTATCATTTTATAACACACGATGAATTCGAGAAGATGGTAAAGAACAATGAGTTTGTCGAACATGTTTTTTGTTATGGCAATCGCTATGGAACTTCAAAAAAAGCAATTGAAGAAGTTTTATCTAAAAAAGATATTTGCGTTTTAGACCTAGAATTCGAAGGGGCTCAAAATGTTTTATCGAACAAGATATTTGATTGCGAATGCATTGGGATTCTCGTTTTACCTCCCTCTTTGAAAACTCTGAGGAAACGTTTAAAAAATCGTCATTCAGAAACTGAAGAATCATTGGAGTGTCGACTGACTGAATCATTTAAAGCTGATAAAATCGCGAAATATCACCATGTGATTATCAATGCTGATCTTGAAAGGGCTAAACTTGAATTAACAAAAATCATTGAAGATCGTGGCTCGAAGCAAAATTGATCATTTTCAATAGAAGGATTAATTTTGGTATCTTGTGAAATTTTTTCATCTTGTAAATTTTTTTACAAAAATTAACTGTTTTTTTGCTTTTTCTTTCTACAATGATATTTGAGAGCATTGTTTTTTTGAAACTGCAGTTAGAAACAGTAGAGTTAATTTTAAATTTCGGGGAGGACCTTTATGAAAAACTTTATGAAAATAATCTTGGTCTGTATGGTCTTTGCAACAAGCGGATGGTCGCAGGATTTTAACACATTGGATTCTAGTTGGGAGTCTAGTGACCTGAACTTGGCTCTGAATGGCAATCTGACAAGTTTGTTTGCTGATTCGGATGTGGAATTATTCGATTTCGCAGGAACTTATGATTCAAGTAACTCGATAGTAACTCTGACAAAAGTAACAAGAAAGTCGCAGCGAGGAGAAGAAACGGCTAAGTTAATAATTTCAGGAACGGTGAGATCTTATACGATTGTTTTCAACGATCCCGAGGTATCTGATCCGAACGATCCGCCGGTAAATGACATTTTCAGTTTATCATATAAAGTAGCCCTCAGTCTAAATAACATATCCGCACCTAAAAGTTGCCGTGCCATGTTCGGTGGCTGTGCAGGTTTAACATCTCTTGACTTAAGTGGGTTTGATACTAGTGAGGTTATTAATATGGAAAGTATGTTCAATAGCTGCAGTGGCTTGACATCTCTCAACTTAAGTGGGTTTGATACTAGTGAGGTTACTAGTATGGCAGGTATGTTCATTGGTTGCAGTGGCTTGACATCTCTTGACTTAAGTGGGGTTGATACTAGTGAGGTTACTAATATGGCAGGTATGTTCATTGGTTGCCGTGGCTTGACATCTCTCAACTTAAGTTGGTTTGATACTGCTAAGGTCGAGAATATGGGCGGAATGTTCATGAATTGCAGTAATCTGGCGGAGCTAGATTTATCTAGTTTTAATACTGCAAAAGTTAAGGCAATGAATTCTATGTTCAGCGACTGCTCGAAGCTAAAACGACTTGATATTTCTGGTTTTAATACCGAAGAAGTTAAAAATATAAATAGTATGTTCGGTAGTTGCCATGGTTTAACAACATTGATCGTTGCTCCTTCATTTGCCGCCAACGTTTCAAATGATAATGCTTATGATAATAATTATGGTGATGTGTTTAATTTTTATGGAGGGAATGATTCGATTACTATTTACTCAACTGGAACTGGCCGGACTGAGGAAACATTGTTTAGTGAGAAACTGAGATCGATTGTTAGTGGTTATTCACATGTCCGGCTTAGCCTCGATAGATTAGAAGGCTATGGCGATTTGGTTATTTCAGGAACAAAGAATGTGATCAAAGCTCCCCAAGGTTCAACTGAGATGATTTTGGATCCTGGAGTAATTGTGAGATTCGATCAAAATGCTGTTTTAAAAAACTGTGGCTCAATCAGAGTCCAAAATGAAGGCAAGGCCTATTTCAAACTTGCTGATCCAGCTGCTCCTGCAACGATCATAAACGCTGGAGGATTTGAGCGAACCGAGGCTTTAAGTTATCCGGCTTTCTCAAATGCAACATATTATATTCCCTCTGAAAATGGAAGTTCTTTTGATCGTGAACACATCGATGTTCAAGAAGGAATCAATATAACAACCGAAAGTTCTGATTTGGGGGACCGCACTGATATTATAGGAGATAGTGGCAATATCGTTGTCTTAGCAACTTCAAGTGGAGCAACAGATCCAATAAGAATGACGAACAGCGGAAGCTCTTCAATAAATGTTGCTGCAGCCTTAGCAAATGATGCAGGTAGTACCGGCATGAGCGCGCTTGACATTGAAGTCAGGGGTAAGTTCGATATCGCTGGCAATCTTTCGAAGTTCAATTCTGGTAAGTTTAAAGCTGAAAATGCAGAGGTAAATTTCACGAATCCAGAGTCAATACCACAAACGGCATCGGAATTTGTTAATTCGACTGTGACTTATCCAGATGGTGCCTCGATAACTGAAGATATCACATCTACTGGCGGAACCTTGGAATTAGGAGGAGACATAGAAGATGGCGTTACTATCGAACTCAAGAACACGAACAGCTGAGAGTAAGTCATTATTTTTGATAACTTATGTCTTCCGAAATCATGAATTAGAAAGATGGCCTCACACCGGCAAACAGTTGACGACACCGCCAGGGGAACCTCCAGTGATTTCGGAAGACATAACCTATTTAATTTTGCTATAATCTGATTTGAGAACTCCAGACCTTTTGAGATTGCGCATGCCTTCAAATCTAGCTTTTGATAATATCCATATATTTGGCGACGAGAAGATCTTAACGGTGACTGAATTATCACTGGCAATTAAAGACCAGATCGAAGAAAACTTTAAATCGCTGAAGCTTCAAGGAGAAGTCTCGGGAATCAAATACCATTCTTCCGGCCACACTTATCTCTCGCTGAAAGACAATGATTCAGTGATAAATGCAATATGCTGGAGAGGGACAAGGCTCGGAATAACTCTTGAAGATGGAATGGAGATAGTTGTAAAGGGTCGAGTTACTTCATATCCCGCAAGATCTCAATATCAATTCATTATTGAAGAGGCAAATATCGCAGGCGAAGGAGCACTGTTAAAGCTTCTAAATGAACGAAAAAAACTCTTTGCTTCAATGGGATACTTTGAAAATCATCGTCCTCTTCCAAAATTTCCAAAAATAATTGGAATTGTAACTTCGAAAACAGGAGCGGTTCTTCAAGATATGCGACATCGCCTCGAAGATCGATACCCATTCTGCCATGTTGTTGTTTGGCCAACAAATGTTCAAGGAACAGATGCTGCAGAAAAGATTGCATTGGCTGTTAGAGGTTTTAATTTTATGACTGAAAAAAGGCCTGATATTTTGATAGTAGCAAGAGGAGGAGGGAGCATTGAAGACCTTTGGCCTTTTAATGAAGAAGCTGTAGTTAAAGCTGTTTTCGAAAGCAGGATTCCAGTAATCTCTGCAATCGGGCATGAAACAGATACGACCCTGATCGATTATGCAGCAGATCTCAGAGCACCAACTCCAACCGCTGCAATTGAGCTTGCAACTCCAGTTCTTTCAGAAGTCAAATTGCAAATTTCTGATAATATAAACAGAATGAAACATTCAATGTTAAGAATTATAAATGAACAAAATAGCAGGGTTTCTGCAACGGCTCGATATCTTGCGTCTTCTCAATCATTTATAATTGCAATAACTCAGAAATTTGATGACAAAGCTGAAAGACTTGGAATCGCAATAGAAAATTTCATCAATATGAAGACCTTAAAACTGAGTAGTCAACGGATTACCAATCTTGATCACTTCATTAGTTTAAAGAAACAGCAATTCGAAACTCAAGCAATCTCATTTGGAAAATTAGTAAAAAATTACCTCTTGAGATATTTTGAAAAATTTGAAACTTTTTCAAACAGACTTGAACAGGCTTCATTTAAAAAGATTTTAGAAAAGGGATTTTGCTTCATAACGGATCAGTTTGGAAAAACGATAGAAACGAAGTCGGATTTTGAAACCGCCAAGTCAAATAACCTGACGGTTCATTTCCAAGACGGAAGTTCAAAGATTTAATTTTTCTTTTCCTCTATTTGTGGAGTTAGTGGGCGAGGAATCATGTCTTCTTCAAAATCTTCAGTATTATCAGCACTGGATGCCTGCCCTTTTGATGAAGATATTTCTTCAGAAAGTTCTTCATCAGTTCCATCCGGACTAGTCGATTCGATACCTGTCTGACCTGCGTGAAAAGCTTGAGTTTCAGGACTTATGATATTTAACAGATAATTAAAATAAGTGTCTGATATATAAGAACGTCGTTCAGCTTGGCGTGGATCTTGATGTTTTGAAGCATGTTTTGAAGCTCGTTGATTTCTTGGAGTGCTGATCATTGTTTCTGCAATTGCAGTTTTCAACGCCTCTTTTCGATGACTGAAAAAAGTTGATAAAAAGTTTGTTGTTTTAAATTCTTTCTTTAATTTTGTTTTGAATTTATTGTGTTCTGCTTCGCTGATGCTAAATTTTTCCGGGTTCATTCTATCGAGCGCTGTTTCCATTTCACGGATTGTCGACTCTGTTGTATTGTGGCACGGTGCTCTTTCTGGATCAGGATCCATCGAAGCACTCACGTTACTTATAAGAGTGAACATCATTGGTAATAATACAAATCTTTTCATTTCTCCTCCCTTTCTACAGAGAAAATTTTTTACTACATTAAAATTTTAAATCCTTTTAAATAACCCAAACAAATTTTTTTACAAAAAGCATTAAGAAATTAAAATTTTATAAGCTACAGCTTGTTAAAGAAGTCAGTAAAGGTTGAAAATAAATACAAACTTTGATACAATGTTAAGGTTTCAGTTGTGTGAAGATTTTTCATTTAATAGACAAAAACTGATAGCTAAAGAACTGGAAAAACAAAAATGTTAATGATAAACTCCCACGGCTAATTTAGTTCTGTTATAATTCAACCGTCAACTGCAAATAAGGATTAAAAACTTTGGTAAAGTTAGATCATTTAGAAAACGGCCTGACGGTTGCGACAGATAATATCGATGGATTCGAAACAGCTTCGATTGGATTGTTCGTCAATATTGGCTCAGTCAATGAAAGCGACAAGCAAACAGGAATTTCACATTTTCTCGAACACATGGCTTTTAAGGGAACGAAGACTCGTTCAGCTCTTCAAATTTCATATGAGATCGAATCAGTCGGAGGATTTATAAATGCCTATACAAGCAAAGAAGTTACGGCATTTCACGCTAAAGTTCTAAAAGAAAATATTAAACTTGCAGTCGATATAATAACAGACATTGTTCAAAATTCAGTTTTTGATGAATCGGAGTTTAAGAAAGAACAAGGAGTCATAATTCAAGAAATAAGGCAAACAAATGATACTCCTGACGATTATGTTTTCGATATGTTTCAATCAAAATGTTTTGACAATGAACATTTAGGGACTCAGATTCTCGGATCTGAAGAGGACATCATGTCATACAAGCCAAAAGACTTGGATTCGTATCTTAAAACGAAATATTCCACTGATAAAATGGTTCTTTCTGCAAGCGGAAGAATTAGCCATGATGAATTTATGGATCTCGCAAATCGCTTTACTTCAGATATGAAAAAGTTTGATGTTGATCCTGTTGAAAAGCAGACTTATCGTGGCGGATTTGCATTTAAACAAAAAGATTTGGAGCAAACTCATTTAATTCTTGGTTTTGAAGGATTAAGTCATACAGATGAAAACAAGTTTGATCTTTCTGTTTTGTCTGCAATTTTAGGCGGAGGAATGTCCTCTAGGCTCTTTCAAGAAATCCGTGAAAAAAGAGGTTTGGTTTATTCCGTTTTTTCATTCTGTTCGAATTATCGAGATACTGGGACTTTCGGAATTTATGCTGCCTGCGAAGATGAAAAAGCTGCGGAAGTTGTTGATCTTGCAAATGCTGAGTTGGAAAAAATCAAAAACAGTATCACAGATGAAGAAATTAAAAAAGCAAAAACTCAACTAAAAGCATCTCTGATGATGGGGCTTGAAAGTTCAGCAACAAGAATGGAAAGAATGGCAAGTCAATATATACACTATGGAAGAATAACTCCTCCTTCAGAAATTGTTGAGAAGATTGATCGAATATCCATTGATTCCTTGAAAAAAATAGCGAACAATATATTCAGTTCTAAACCGACTTTAGCTCTCATAGGAAAAGGAAAAGATGCAGAGAAACTTGGTGAACTTTTCTAGGTTTTTAATTGTTTTGCTAGCAGTTTTTCTTGCTGGCTGTGCAATGAGAACTCCAGTTGGCCCTGTTCATATGTCAAGCAAGGCATACTATTGTCGAGGAGAATGGCATCATCCTCAAAATTATTATGAATATGATCAGGTTGGAATAGCATCTTGGTATGGCGACGATTTTCATGGAAAATCCAAAGCTAGCGGTGAAAAATTTAACAAAATGGCTTTGACAGCGGCACACAGAACTTTGCCAATTCCATCTGTTGTTCAGGTTACGAGTTATAAGACAGGGAAATCTATAACTGTTATTATAGATGATCGCGGGCCTTTTGTTTATAAAGGAAGAATAATTGATCTCTCTTATAGCGCTGCAAAAAGCCTTGGAATAGATAAATTCAAACCATCACCTGTTAGAGTTCAAACTCTTGTTTCAGACAGCTTGCAACTTTCGAATTATATAGCAAGACACTGCAAAAGCAAGAGAGATCCAAAAGGTCGATCTTGGGCTGAGTTATATTTTCAAGAAATTAAAGGTTGGAGAAAAGGAATGTATTCTGAAGAAAAAACTTTCCAGCCAAATCCAAAGATTCATGAAACTTCTTATAAACCAAAAACAAAATCTCGGAGGAAATACAACAGTCTCGGAAGTTATTTAAATCGAATATAAAGCCATCCCAAAACGCTTTTTGTTATATCTCTTGATTGATGGATGACTCATCATTGCTTTCAGGAAAAGAATCTCGTTTTTCTTCAATAACCTCAATTCCGAGATTCTTTAATTTTTCAGCATCCGGAATTATTTTGCCTTCGATAAATGATCCGATTTTTTCGTATTCTTTAAAATTTTTCTGCATTTTATTTTCATAATCTTTTGAGAGAGAAATTAGCTTTTCAAGATTGTTATAAACGGATCTTCCAACTTCTCCTATCTTTTTTGCATTATGCGTAATGGCTTCTTGTCGCCACGCGAAAGAAACAGTCTTTAAAAGAGTGATTAAGGTTATTGGAGTTGCAATTATAACCTTCTCTTGAACTCCGAATTCAATCAAAGTTGGATCCGTTTTTATTGCTGTGCTAAAGAATGCTTCGCCAGGAAGGAACATAAAAACAAATTCAGGAGTCGTTGAAAATTGTTCCCAATAGGCCTTTTGAGACAATATTTTTACGTGTTTCTTTATATTCTCAGCATGAGCTTTCAGGTATTCATCATTTCCAGTGTTTACGGCTTGCATATAGGCATTAATTGGCGTTTTGGCATCAACGATAATGCTCTTTCCTCCTGGAAGCCTTATGATCATATCAGGGCGCAATCTAGAATTTTCTCCTTGCTGTTGTTCGAAGAAATCGCAATAAGGAAGCATTCCAGAAATTTCAACGACTCGTCTTAATTGCATTTCTCCCCAATGACCAGTTATCGCTGGAGATGAAAGAGCCTTGTTTAATGCTGAAGTTTCTCGATGAAGTTCTTGTTGATAAACCATCATGTCTTTAACCTGTCGCCTCAGATCGCTGTATGAATCGACTCTTTCCTTTTCGATCTGCGAAATTTTATCATCAAAATTTTTCAGAGTGCTTTGAATTGGCTGAATCAAATTCAAAAAACTATTCTCCCTTTTCCCTAATTCAGATTTAGCAATATTAAGAAGGTTTTGATAATCTCTTGTAAATATCTCGCTCGAAATGCTCCGAAAGCGTTCTTCGAGACGTTCTTGATGAAAAAGTAAAGCCTCTTTGTTTCTAAGAGCATCTTTTAGGGATGAATTCTTTCTTAAAAGATATAAAACATAACAGAAAAGCGCAAAAATTACTGATGAAAGAATCATTTCATTTTCGGTTAGCGTGATCATCAACCAATGCCATCTTCAAAGTAGCCTTTAGGTTTTTTATTATAAATCGTTTTGAGAGTTGCGCTCAATGAACTTTAGCTTATGCGAGCATATAATTTCAAAAAGTGCGGTAAACGTGCATTTGTTTTCTAAACTTCATCTGATCTATAAAATCTTAAAAAATAATCAGAGAGATATAAGACTTCACTGATTGTTATATATCTTTGCGTAATTGGCTTTTTTGTGATTGTCGTGTGTGCATTATCAATAATTGAATCAAAACCACCAGCCAATAGAGTTAGCCAGTATGAAGGAGATGAGTCTTGTCCCGATGCAGAAATGCTTATTCCTGCTGCAATTCCTGTTAAAAATGAAAGAATTTTACCTCCAACAAGAAAAACTTTTTTTGTCGAATTTGTGTTTTGAAGTTTTTTATTCAGGGTTTCCAATCTTCTTAACTTTTGAATATCTTCAACTGATAAATCTTCTCTTTTCATAAGATTTATAACAGCCCCTGCAATATCCATAACAGGCGAAAAATCGATTCCTGTTATTTGAGAACTCACAGCAGAGACATGTGAAGCCAAAAGAGGATCTGTTTGCAAAATATTGATTATTTCTGTGGATGCACCTCTATCTGAATCGTATAACCATGAATCTATTCCCCAAAGGATTGATTTTGTCATATAAAGGCCAATGAGGGCGTAACCGTAGCCTTGCGATTCTGGATGAAAAACACTTAAACTTTTGATGACTTCACATGCTCCTCCAGTTAGGATTTCACCTGCAAATACAAGAGATCGCGCATGTGTGTGTTCTTTCATTTCATCATAAATTTCTTTAAGATCTTCGACTGTGTCATAAAGCCCTTCCATTGATTTAATTCCATAATCAAATTGCGGATATTGGTGCCTAAATTCTCCAAGAAGCCTGTTTGTAATGTTTACAACATGCTCAAATGCTAGATTATGAACAGAATTTAAGTTAGTTCCGCCTACAGAGTAAGGCATTTCAATCGATGATGTCGTGGCTGCAAAAATAGTATTATTATCTATTAGATAAAATAAAACTATAAAAAATGAAAATGTATTTTTTATTATTTTCATAATTTAACCCTTCATAAAAATACGCATATCCAATCAATTGTATATATGAAAAGTTAAAAATCAGTTAATTCCTTAATAATAATTTCCTGAGAGCGATAAAATCTCGAAAAGCTATTGCTTTTTGGCCAGGAGATCTTAATAAATAAGCGGGATGAAACGTCGCAATAGTGTCGATTCCCATATATGTATTTTTTAATCCGCGCAATTTTGAGATTGGCTCTAAAGTGTTTAAAATTGATTTTACAGCGACTCCTCCAAGAAGTAGTAGAACCTTTGGCCTAGCGAGCATAATATGCAGTTTAACATATGGCATACAAAACGCTATTTCTTCGGCTGATGGGGTTCTATTGCCAGGGGGACGCCAAAACAATATGTTAGAAATATATACATCAGATCGTTTTAGCCCAACGGCGGCTAACATATTGTTTAAAAGCTTTCCGCTTTGTCCAACAAATGGCTTTCCCTGTTCGTCCTCTTCTTGTCCTGGAGCTTCTCCAATTATCATTACCGCTGAATTGGGATTACCATCTGAAAATACAGTATTTCTGGCGGTTCTTTTTAGTGGATAATTTAAATTTAATACAGCTTGTTTAAGTTCTTCGATTGACGAAAAGTTTAAAGTTTCCTTATTATTTGAAGTTTGGTGCACTTGATCTTCAGTCTTTTTTTCTATAGAATTAATTTTATAAAAAACATGATCGATTCCGAAAGTTTTATACCAATCGGCCAATAATCGTTCAATTTGAAGCAGGTTCTCATTCATGGGTCAAATTATATCACAAGCCCTTGCTAAAGTGAATTTAGCTTTAAACATAACAGGAAAAACAGAAACAGGATACCATAAAATGCAATCCATTTTTGTTTTTTTAAAAGATGTGTACGATGAATTAATTTTCTATCCCGATAGTGAATTTATCGAAGATTCAGCCAAAGTCCCGGGGATCACCAATAACTCAATTATAAAAGCTTGGAAGATTTTAAAAGATAACTTTGATCTCAAAATTCCATATGTTGAAATAAAAAAAAAGATACCGATTTGTGGTGGGCTCGGCGGAGGTTCAAGTGATGCAGCTTGTTTTATTAATAGCGTTTTTGACCTCTGGGGATTTTCTATTGAGGAAAAATTAGCTAAGATTAAATTATGTCGAGAATTAGGCTCTGATGCTTGCGTTTTCCTTTTTAAATATTTTAAAGATTGCCAGAGTGTTTACATAAATGGAACGGGATTTTCTGGCGATATTTCAGATACCAACTTGAGTTTTAGAGATAGATATATCGTTGTTGTTAATAATGGCTCTAAACTTTCGACAAAAGAAGTATTTCGAAATTTTAAAGGGCCTTTTTGCAAGGAAAACAATGATATAGCAGGGGTATTAGAAAAATTTAATAACTCTCTTCAAAAATCAGCATTTGAACTTATGCCTTCTCTTAAGAAAGTTATAGATGATATTTTGCTAACATCGCCTTTATTTTGTGGAGTTTCTGGATCTGGCTCGACGTGTTTTGGGCTCTATGAAAACAAAAATGACGCGAAAAATGCAAAAGCGCTGCTTAAGAATTATCCTTTTGTTGAAATTAGTAGGATTTAACAAATTTATATACGACGCGAAATTTCTCAGATGTTTAATTTATTTTTTCCTGCTATCATACCAACGAAGACTTCTCGAAATTTTTTACAATGAAAAAGATATCACTGACGATAAGTAAAATCATTGGAAATGTGTGTCCTTCTTTATCTTTGAATGCTGAGCTAAAGTCTGAATGGAATAACATTGTAAAAAAAGAATTGCTTAATTTAACAGAATTTTCAGAAGCTAAATATGGGAAAAACAACGAAATAGTGGTTATCGTTAATGTCTTAAATTCTGCTGCAGTTTTATTTAGATATGAATCTGAGGAAATAAAAGCAAACATTTTAAAGCTGACCGGAGCATCTAAAGTTAAATTAATTATAAAGCAAGTATCAAATTTAGAGGCTCAGGATGCTGCTTGAAGATTTGCCAGAAATTCGTGGAAGTTATGAATTCGATTTTCCTTTGAAAAAGCTTTCATTTCTAAAAGTTGGTGGAACTTGTGATGTTTTATTTTTGCCTTCAGATGTTGATGATTTAGAAAATTTCTTAAAAAACAGACCTGAAAATCTAAGATTAACAATTTTAGGTAACATGTCAAATGTTTTGCTTACAGATAGAAGAATCCAAGGCTGCGTTATTATTCTGAATAATCTTGATAAAATTGAATTCCTTAACGATTTTGTTGAAGTTGAAGCAGGAGCAATTCTTTTGAAATTTATAACTCGGTGTGCAAAAGAAAATATATCATGTTGTGAAAAATTGTTCTGCATTCCTGGGAGCATTGGTGGCGCTGTTGCAATGAATGCCGGGATTCCAAATTTCGAAATAAAAGATGTTTTGATTGCAATCGAAGCGATAAATCTCGACGGCAAAAGACAAATTTTCCGCAAAGATGAATTGAATATGAGTTATCGAAATGGCAATGTTCCAGACGGATTTATAGTAACTTCCGCGAAATTAAGAACGATTGAAAAAAATGGCGATATAATCTTTTCAGAAATTAAAAGTCTTTATGAAAAACGATTAAAAACTCAGCCAATTGGTCTTCCGACTTGTGGCAGCACTTTTAAAAATCCAGAAGGAATGAAAGCTTGGGAGTTAATAAAAAAAGCAGGATGTGATAAACTCTCAATTGGAGGAGCGAAGATTTCGGATATGCACTGCAATTTTCTCATTAATTCTGGAAATGCCACTGCTTCTGACTTTGTTAAATTGATTGAAGAGATAAAGAAACGAGTTTTTGAAGAAACGGGCTATCAGCTCGAAGAAGAGATAAGACGCATTGGGGATGAATGGTGAAATCATTTTCAGGAAAAATTTGGAATTTTTCAGAAATAGATGAAAATCGATTATCAGAAATCAAGGATAATTCTGATATAAACGATTTGGTCGCAAAAATCTTACTTAATCGAGGATTTAAGAATTCAGATGAGGTTAATGCATTTCTAAATGCAAAACTTAAAAATACGATTCCAGATCCATCTTTACTTATTGATATGGATAAAGCCGTCGATAGAACAGTTAAAGCAATAGAAAATCATCAAAACATAACTATCATCGGAGATTATGATGTTGATGGTATAACTTCAACGTATCTCTTGATAAAATATCTAAGACTTATTGGGATCAATCCAAAGTATTATATTCCAAACAGATTTACGGATGGTTATGGAATAAGCGAAAATTCAATCGAAGTTGCCGTTCGAAATCAAGCTGATTTGGTTATTGCTGTCGATTCTGGAACAAATTCAATAAAAGAAATTGCAGAAGCCAAAGAGTGCGGAATTGAGTTTGTAATTTTAGATCACCATACGCAACTCTCAGAAAATCTTCCTGATGCATTTGCTGTCGTTAATCCAAACAGAATCGATCAAAAAGAACTTGGTTTTTCTCATATTAAAAATCTCTGCGCTGCTGGGGTTGTTTTCCTTTTTTTAATATCTCTTCAACGAAAATTGAAATCGATTGATTTTTTTGAAGATTCTGAGGAACCAAATCTTTTGAAAGCGACAAATATTGTTACTCTTGGAACTCTTTGCGATGTTATGGATCTTAGGGGAATCAACAGAGCAATTACGAAATACACAATTGCAAAGAATGAATATTCAATGGGAATTTGCTCACTTATGCAGGCTTTTAATATCGAGAAGATATCATCACCAGACGATCTTTCATTTTTTATAGGACCTGCGATTAATGCTGCTGGAAGGGTTGATGATCCGCATATTGGATTAAATTTACTCCTAGAAGAATCAGTGGAAAATTCTCAAAGAATCGCTTCGCATCTTATCGAACTTAATCAAAAGCGAAAAGCAATCGAAAAACAGCTTTTATCAGACGCAATGTTTATGATTGATGACAAGAAATTAGCGAATAACAGAGGAATTTGTGTTTTTGGAGAAAATTGGAATGAAGGAGTAATAGGAATTGTGGCTGGAAGATTAAAAGATAAATTTCAAAAGCCCGTTTTTGTTATATCTCTATCTCAAGATGGAATGGGAAAAGGATCGGCTAGATCCGTTAATGGAATTCATCTTGGTCAGTTTCTTGAAAAAGCAAATTCTGCTGGGCTTATAATTAAAGGCGGAGGGCATGCACTCGCTGGAGGATTTTCGATCCAAAAGGATAAAATTTCAGATTTTCAAAAATTCATTGAGACCCAAATAGAAGGAGAATTTATTAATTCCCTCGATATTGATTATTCTCTTTCGGCTCTTAGTAATCTCGAGCAGATTTCAAAGGAAATATCAGCCATTGAGCCTTTTGGAAAAGGGGTAGAAAAACCAACTTTTTGTTTTAAGAAATTAAGGCTTC
>CAJOOW010000056.1 GCA_905236375.1 uncultured Alphaproteobacteria bacterium
AAAATATGGCCCGAAGATGAGATGGTTAAAGATGCAATATTTGGCAATTCCAATCAGGTCATTAAGCGTCTTGAATTACAGTCAAATGACGACATTCACATATATAGCGCGTCAATTCAAGAATACTTTGATGTTGAGATTCAGAACATTCCTGTCTCTTTATATCAGTTAGGAGAAGAATATCTCCCTGTGGTAATGAAAGGAGATGAGGTCGCAATAAAAGCTACTGAATTAATCTGGAATCCACTTAACTCATTGCGTAAGGAAAATATTATCTTAGAGTGCCTGTTCCAAAAACTATGGGATGATAAGAACTCTATTTTGAATTTTCCGTCACTTGAACCATTTCTTGAATTAGTTAATTATGAAGAACTTACCAAAGACTCTCGTACGGTATGGAGTGACCAAAAGCTCTTTGGCATCATAACAGAACATGCCAATCAAACATGCTGGCGTAACATTACAAGGAACTGTGATGTCTCTATCCTTCAAGAAAATGTCGAAAAGTTTAAGGATAACATAGATTGGCCAATCTTTACAGGGCGCGTCGAAAATGACTTTTTGATATCTACTTTTATTCAGTATCCATGGGATTTAGAAATACTATCAGAAGATTTGTCAAGACCCGAAAACGTCGTTGAAAATCTTATAATCCAGCAGAAGAAAACGAATGACGACTGGAACTGGGAACAGTTGGGCAATCGCCTATCAGAAGATTTTGTTCTTTCAAACTTGGATATTCTTCAAGTAGATTTAACTCGCTTTACCAGCGATTCAGATAAAGGGAAAGCTACCATTTTAGCTCATCCAGATAAAAGTTGGGATTGGAATAAGATAGACAAGTCCTTTGATTTAGAATTCATTCTTGACAACATTGCAACGATTGGTCAATACCTGCCTTATAAAAACCTATTTGATCGTATTTTTACTGATAAAGAATGGACAAATTTCTTTGTTGAAAATATTGATTTCCAAAGAGTATTGTCTGTTGTCAGCAAAGGCCATGGAGTCCTTTCAAAAGAATTGTACAACGACAAATCATATGTATGGACCAATGAGTTAATAGACCTTTTCGTGAAGAATGGTCTAATTTGTTGGGAAACGACACCTTATTCTAAGGGCTTTGAATGTAACCCTTCACTCATTTGGAATCAAGATTTTTTCAATCGCTATTCTAATCATATTTCAACTAAAGAGGGATTTGAATTCATATCTAAAAAAATTAGCGATGTTAATATAATACTGACATCTCCGCATTTTAACTGGCATTGGGATTCTGTTTCTGCCAATACCGATGTTTTGAAAGATACTAGATTGTACAGCACCTATGGTGACAAACTTAATTGGTCTATAGTTTTTGAATCCTATAGAAACAATGACTTCTTTGAGTCTATATCAAATATAGAGTCATTAATTGGCGTGGACGAACATGCATGGAGTCTGTTCTCTGCTATTGCCGACACTAATTACGTAAAACGAAATTACACATTCTCATGGGATTGGCTTGTATTAACAAAGCGGATGTTTTCCAAATTGAAGTTAGAAAACATTGGTAATAAAAAGTTCATAGAAAAATGGGATTGGAGTTTTTTATCTCTAAATGTAAATGAAGATTTTCTTCTGGCAAACCTCTCTTTATATAGTGCATACTGGAATTGGGAGATAGTATTTCATCGGATTTTTAATAATGAGAATCGTTTTAACGAAGCATTTCTAGATAAGATCGCAGAAATTCTTACCAATATTCCAGGAAAAGAAAAATGCAGTAAAGCATGGCATGCATTTACTGTACAATATTCATTTGTTGAGCTTAAATCCCAAATTAAGTCAACACTTAGAAAGCGTAACTACTGGTGGGATATTTCATATTTTTGTCAGCACCCAGAGTTTAACATTTTTCGCGATCTTGATGAGTGCAGATTTTTTGTTGATTGGGAGATATTATCTAGTTCTAATGCAATAGACCATAGTTTTAAATTTAATCCTAAACTGAGAATAAAGGAAAAAGCATGGGATGACGATATAAGAAAACT
>CAJOOW010000057.1 GCA_905236375.1 uncultured Alphaproteobacteria bacterium
AAGTATTAGTATAAAAAAAAAAGTAAAGAAATCGTTAATTTTTCCAAAAAAATTTCAAAAAAATTCAAAAATGTTGGAAAAGTAATGCCAAAAAGGGGGAAAAAAAATTTAAAAAAGGATCCGAAATCATAGAGCTTGCCTTGCCATGAGTCCGAATTCGTGAGATAATAAAGCGAGATCTGAAAGGATAAAAAAGTTATGAACTGCAAGGTTAGATTTGCTCCAAGCCCGACTGGATTTATGCATGTTGGAAATGCCAGAATCGCGATAATAAATTATCTGTTTTGCAAAAAAAATTCTGGAAAGTTTTTGTTTCGCATTGACGATACGGATGCGCTCCGTTCTAAAAAAGAATATGAAGATGCGATCAAAGAAGATTTAAACTGGCTTGGGATAAGTTATGACGAGACTTTCAGGCAGTCAGAAAGATTAAATCGCTATCATGAAGTTATGAATGAACTCATAAACAACGGCGTTTTATATAAGTGTTATGAATCTCAAGAGGAACTCGAATATAAGAGGAAACTCGCAATTTCAAAGGGAAAACCTCCAATTTATGACAGAGCTTCATTAAATCTAACACAAAATCAGATTGCCGAATTCGAGGAAGAAGGCAGACCTGTCTATTGGAGATTCAAACTTCCTAACAAAACTATTTCCTGGAATGACTTGATACTTGGCGAAATTTCTTATGATTTAAAAAATATCAGCGATCCAGTGATTATAAAGGCGGATGGAACTTTTCTGTATACTTTCTCATCTGTAGTTGATGATTTCGATTCGGGGATAACACATATAATCAGAGGTCAAGATCATGTTACAAACACAGCAGCGCAAATTGCAATGTTCGAAGAAATTTCCAAACATTCATACCATATTGATTTCGCCCATTTATCCCTTTTAGTAAATAAAGATGGTTCACAATTTTCAAAAAGGCTTGGAAGCACAAATCTTGAAGATATGAGAAAACAAGGAGTCGAGCCAATGGCAATAATCGATCTCCTCGCCACACTTGGATCATCCCTTGACACAATTCCATTTACAAAAATAACAGACTTAATTGATTATTTTGATATAACAAAATTCAGCACAAACTCGCCAAAATTTGATATAGAAAATATTTACAAACTAAATCGGAAAATTCTTCATATGAAAGATTATGAAGAGGTAAAAAACTTCGGAATTTCAAAAGAAGCATTCGAACTCGTTAGAGAGAATATAGAATCAACTCACGATTTTGCATTATGGAAAAATGTTTTGGATCAAAAATATCAGCCTTCTTATAAAGCTGATACTTCTGAAGAGAAAGAAATATTGAAATTTTTCAATAACAAGGTTTCTGGCTTATCAGATCTAAACGAAGAGAACCTGAAAAACATATTGGATGAAATAAAAACGAATCTGAAAGTCTCTGGAAAAGCCCTATATTTCCCAATAAGAAAATCCCTCACAGATATAGAACACGGTCCAAATTTGAGTAATCTTGTGATATTTTTAGGAAAAGATGAAGTTTTAAGACGCCTCAAAAGCGCCATTATGTGAAAAAGATCAAACTTGAAATATTTCGTTAGAAAAAACGATTTGGGAAAGCTTTTTCAGGATGCCAGATGTGACGTTTCGGAACCTTGCCGAATGAATAATTTGCTTAATAGACTCGTAGTTTTCTTGATTTGAGTTAAAAAATCTCTCCAGATCAAAATCGAAGAAATCTCGAAGAATCAGAATAGGAGTAGTTATATTCTTTTGAACAAAATCTTCCGACTCTGAGAAGATTGGTGATTTATAGCTATCGAAGTCATTTTGAATTTGAAAGATCGTTCCAAAGCACAGGCCAAAGATCGCAGCCGACTTAGCCTTATCGAAATCTCCTGATGATAAATATTTCCCTAAAAAACAAGAAAGTTTAAAAAGAGCTCCAGTTTTTAATGATGCGACTTTCAAACAATCGTCAAGAGATGATTTATCTGATAGCATACGTTCCGAAACCGCACCATAAGCCATCGCTGAACATTCTCTCATACAGAAATTTTTAACCAATAATTCATCGGAATGAATTTTTAATAGCTCATTAATAGCCTTAACAAGAAGCAAATCACCGAACAATATACTGTTCCTTTTCCCTTGCTCTTTTAAGAACGAATTTCCATTTCGTCTTGAAAAATTATTATCGATAACATCATCGTGCAATATTGATGCAAAATGAATCATCTCAATCATCGCTGCCGTTTTATATTTTTTTAGAGATGAATTATCAGAATTCCAGTTGAGAAAATACAAAATTGATCTAATTCTTTTCCCTTTTCCTAATATAAACGGTTCAATCACAGAAAAATAATGGTTTGATTCCAAGAAATCACTAATAGAATTCTCAAGTTTTGCAAGATCTTCCGAATTCCCTTTTGAGATAACTCTATTGATTAATTCAGAAAACATCAACAAATTTATAACACTTTCCTATCACACATTAGTCATAGTAGCAGGAAAATTAAAAAAAATGAAAAGTTTAATAAGCTAAAAGATTATCATTAATAAAACGCAATCTCCCCCTTGTGTTGTCACTTAGGCTCCTTATATGATAGCATATATGCAAATAGATGTCAGAATGGTTGATTGAA
>CAJOOW010000058.1 GCA_905236375.1 uncultured Alphaproteobacteria bacterium
CTCCTCTTGTTTTTAGACTTTTTCCAGAAACTGCTCTTTTGGCTGCTGTTCCCATTGCATAATGATTGTTTTCAAGGACATAAAGAACCGGCAAATTCCAGAGAGAAGCCATATTAAAGGCCTCATAAGTCTGTCCTTGATTTGCTGCTCCATCTCCAAAAAAAGTAATCGAAATTCCATTATCTTTTTTGTATTTATGAGCAAAAGCGAGACCAGTTCCAATAGGAATTTGAGCGCCAACAATTCCGCAACCTCCGAAAAAATTATGGACCTTGCTATACATATGCATCGAACCTCCCTTGCCTTTTGAGCATCCAGTTGCTTTTCCGCAAAGTTCGGACATAACCTCTTCAGGGGAAACTCCAAATGTTATCATATGAGCATGATCTCGGTAGCTTGTTATCGAACTATCCTGAGATTGCATATTGTGAGCAATTCCAACAACTACGGCTTCTTGCCCAATATACAAATGGCAAAAACCGGAAATATGGCCAAGAGTGTAGAGTTCAGCTGCTTTTTCTTCAAAAAGTCTTGCCTGAACCATTTTTCGATATAAATTCAACGCGGTTTGCGCATCAATCATTCGCATTTTTAATTTAAAGGATCGATAACTCACTGATTTTATCACGTGCGCTAGTGTTTTTTCAAGATATATAGACTTTATATCCAACCTAGCTGTATGCATGAGCGGAAAACAAAAAACATAAAAATTTTCTTTATGGGACTATTTAAAGTTTGACAAAAAGTGAGGGGCTGATTTAACATAAAAACAGTTAGCAGTGATCTTGCTAACTAAAATTGTTTTTAGATTTTTAAAATTGACCGTGCAAACCCGATCCGAGGCAACTCGGTGATATATTAACCATAATTGTTTACTTTCACACATCCGGAAGGAAACTAAACCCAAAATAAGGCGAAACTAATATTTTAAAATTAGCGACGCCAGGATTGCACGAAATCATGAATTAGAAAGAAGGCCTCACACCGGCAAACAGTTGATGACACCGCCAGGGGAACCTACAGTGATTTCGGAAGACATAATCTATAAAAATAAGTCAAAAGACACCGCCATTTGAGATTTTATAAAATAAAGCCGAATTGCTAAGTTCATCAAACAAATCTTTATTTGTTCCAGAAAGCCAAGCCGAAATATTTTGAGAATTAATTACAAACGATTTGACATATTTGAAGAAGAGGTCACGATGATTCGAATCGAGATGAGCCACAACATCATCGAGGAGAATTATGAGATTTCTTGAATCAGATTTAATATTCTGAACAATAAATGAAAAGAAAATTCCAAGAAGAAGCAGCTTCTGTTCTCCGGCAGAGCAATGTTCGGCATTGATTTGTTTGCCTTCATGAAAGACAATCCAGTCGCTTCGATTCGGGCCAAGAGTTGTCGAGCTAACAATTCCATCCTTTTGACGCCTATTAACAAGCTCTGTTCGATATCTGTCGTGAGAATCCTCCTGACTTAATACTTCATCCTCAAGTCTTCCTGACATTTTGGTTTTGAAAATTGGAAATTCTCCATTTCGAATTTGATGTTCTTCAAGTTCTGAAGCTAATAGGTTTCGCTCCGTTGCTATTTTGATTCCAAGATCAACAATTTTGTTTTCGATAACGTCAAGCCACTTTGCTGTATCCTGATTAATTCCCGTTTCGCAAAACCTTTTCAAAATCTTGAGGCGTTCCCGTGTTAGCTTTTCATAATCCCTTAGGTTTTGAGCATGGATTTTCGATCTAACATTACAAAACATATCGATGAAATCTCGCCTATCCGATGGAGACTGCATGAATAACCTGTCTGTTTCGTATGTCATCCAAAGAATATAATTATCTTTTCTAAATTCATCGAGATTTCTAACAGATTTTTCATTGACCTTATAAATCCTCTTTCCAGATTTATCGCCTAAGGAATATCCAGATGTAAATTCACCGCTTTCCGTTTCCGCTATGATACTCCAATACTTTTGGCCAGATGATTTGTTGATCATATCTTCATATTTCGCTTTTCTTAAGCCATTAGATGCAAAAAGAAGCGAAATTCCTTCAAGAATGTTGGTTTTTCCTTCGCCGTTTGCGCCATAGAGAACGACAATTCTTGAATCCTCAGGAATTGCAAACCTCAGATTTTTATAATTTCTAAAATTATTTATCTGTAGTTTGTTTATCATGTGCAGCGGAGGCTAGAATTTTCTTCGCTTTTCTTGAACAGAAAAATATGCTTATGATGTATAAAGCGACGATGACGCAAAATGCTTTCCAAGTATAAGCAAAAATGATGCCGAGCGATATGAAAACAGCTAATAAAAATACTGTGTATTGCGAACGCTTGATATGAA
>CAJOOW010000059.1 GCA_905236375.1 uncultured Alphaproteobacteria bacterium
TCGAGGTTAAAAGAAGCAAAAAAACTGGGATACAATCACGCCTATGCCTCAGTATCAGATGTACCGGAAGAACTTGACATGAAGGTAACTCAGATTAAATATGTTAAAGACCTTTTAGGAGTTATTAAAACGACTAATTAACCATTGCGATCGCTGCTTCTAGGAATTTATTTATATCTCCATCGAGTACACCCTGAGCATTTGATGTTTCAACTCCTGTGCGTAAATCTTTAACCATTTGATATGGCTGAAGAACATATGATCTTATCTGATTTCCCCATGCGATATCGGTCTTGTTTTGACCAGCCGTTGCAGCCTCTTCCTGTTCTTTCAATTTTAAGGCATAAAGTTTCGATTTCAGCATATTCATCGCAATTTCACGATTTCTGTGTTGAGAACGATCAATTTGAGATGCTGTTACGATCCCTGTTGGAATGTGTGTTATTCTGACGGCACTTTCTGTTTTATTAACATGCTGTCCACCGGCTCCTGAGGAACGATAAACATCAATCCTGAGATCGGAATCATTAATTTCGATTTCAATAGAATTATCAAGCTCTGGAGTCACAGACACAGAAGCAAAACTTGTGTGACGTCTAGCATTTGAATCGAAAGGAGAAATTCGAACAAGACGATGAACTCCCGATTCTTTTTTGAGCCATCCATATGCTTTTTGACCTTTGATATGAAGAGTTATTGATTTGACTCCCGCTTCATCTCCATCATTTTTATCTGTTATTTCGAGTTTATATCCCTTTTTTTCGGCCCATCTTGAATACATTCTAGCCAACATTTCGGCCCAATCTTGAGCCTCTGTTCCGCCGGCTCCAGCGTTAATTTCAAGAAAGCAATTTGCAGAATCATGAGGAGAACTTAGTATTGATTCGATTTGAAGAGTTGTTGATTCGTTTGCAAGTTTTTCAAGATTTTGAGACAATTCTGAAATCATTTCTTCATCGTTTTCTGATTCAGCTAGTTCTGTCAAATCCATCAATTCGGAAAGCTTAGATTCGAGATATTTCACCGGAGAGATCAATTCCTGCAATCTGTCTTTTTCTTTCATAATTTTGACTGCGGATTCAGTATCATCCCAAAAGTTTGAGACTTCAGATTGTTTTTCGAGCTCGGATATTTTTGCATTTGTTTCATCAAATTTGACGAAATCTTTGATTAGCTTAATTGAGTTTCGAACAATTTCAACGTTCTTGTGATCTTGAGGAGTCATTCTTATCTAACTCCTAAATATTGTTCAATCATTTGTGAGGCCTGACATCCTTGTCCTGCTGCAAATATCGCTTGTTTTATGGATCCACTAACAATATCGCCAGCCGCAAAAATTCCAGGAATTGAAGTTTGTGTTTCATTTGCTATAACATAGCCTTCTGCATCGAGTTTTACAAGATTCTTAACAAAATCAGATGAAGGGACAACTCCGATTGCTATAAACAAAGCTGAAACATCTAGGGTATTTCCGGTATTTAATTTTATAGCTTGAAGTTTTGTATCTCCAATAATTTCAGATATTTGTGAATTCCAGATACATTCCACATTTCTACAAGCAAAGAGCCTTTCTTGCATAATTTTTTCAGCTCTCAAAGCATCTCTGCGATGGATTAAATAAACCTTTTCAACCAAATTTGATAAGAATAATGCCTCCATAACGGCTGTGTTTCCTCCTCCAACGACTGCCACCATTTTCCCGCGATACATTGGGCCATCACATGTCGCACACCAAGAAACTCCTTTGTTTGTAAATTCTTTTTCCCCAGGAATTTCTAATCGCCGGTGGCTAGCGCCGGTTGATATCAAAACGGTTTTGGATTCCAAAACTTCTCCAGATTGCAGCTCAATCTTAGATCCTTCATCGTATGATTTTGAGACATTTGAAACAGTTTCATAAACTATCTTAGCTCCAAGTTTTTCAGCTTGAGTCAATATTTTCATCATAAGCTCAGCACCATTAATGGACTCAAATCCCGGATAGTTTTCAATCATATCCGTATTTATTAATTGTCCTCCAGGTTTTTCTCCGCATATAACTATTGGATCTAAACCTGATCTAGCTAGATAAATGGCAGCTGTTAAACCAGCAGGACCTGAACCTATGATAACCGTATTTTTCATTGATTATCCCATATACATTCCGCCATTAACGTGCAAGGTTTGGCCGGTTATATAAGATGATTCTCTTGAGCTCAAGAAACAAATGGCATAGGCAATTTCAATCGGATCAGCCATATATCCGAGCGGAATCTTAGATAAAAATCTTTCTCTGGCTTCATCGCTTACAGCATCAATCATTGGAGTTTTGATTGCTCCAGGCGCGACGCAATTGACCGTTATTCCTCTTTTTGCATATTCAAGAGCAATGGCTTTTGACATTCCAACAAGGGCCGCTTTACTGGCACAATAATTAGTTTGTCCTGGATTTCCAGTAAATCCAACAACTGAGGATACGTTGATGATTCTTCCAAATCTTCTTTTTGACATAGACATCACAGCTGCTTTTGTTAATGTAAATGCGGCTCTTAAGTTGACATTCAAGACGATTTCAAAATCATCTTCCGTCATTTTCATTAGTAATTTATCTCGATCTATTCCGGCATTATTAACAAGAATATCAATCTGTCCAAATTGTTCTTCTGCTTTTGCAAAAAGCTCTCGTGTATTTTCAATATTTAAGAGATCGCAATTAATTATATCAACTGTTTTTCCTGTTGCTTCTTTAATCTCTTTTCGTGCAGATTCAAGAGCTTCTTGTCTGACATCTGCTATGACAACTTCTGCGCCCTGTTTTGCCATTTCAATTGCTGTTTTTTTGCCGATAAAACCAGCTCCTCCTGTTATCATTGCTCTTAGGCCATTCAATTCAAATAACATCTCAATTCTCCTCTTCTGATTTTATAAACTCTTCGATTTGAGAAACTGTCTCAAGAGAAAGAGTGTTAGCTTCTGGATTTGATCTTTTCAGCATATTAGAAAGAACTCTTCCAGGAGCCATCTCAACTATTTTGGTTATTTCAGGATCACTTGTCATCAATTTCATAGTCTCTCGCCATCTAACTCTGCTTGTTATTTGCCTTACCATATAACCCTTAACTTCGTCTTTTGAACTTAGAGGTTGAGCAGAAACATTCATAACAACCGGAACTTTAAAATCATTAGGAACGAATCCAGATGCGAGTTCCTTATCAAATTCAATTGCAGCTTTTGCCATTAGTGGGCTATGAAATGGACCGCTTGTGTTTAGCTCAATAGCCCGAGTTAGTTGGGTTGCTTGTTTTGCTTTTTCAATGAAATCAAATACCGCTTGGCGATTTCCACTAACAACAACCTGTGAATCTGAATTGTCGTTCGCTATGACACAAATATTTTCTCCAGATTGGTATTCTGAAATCAAATCTTCAATATCTTCAGCCGCAATTCCAATTAACGCTACCATTGCGCATTTGCTTCTATCAGGAAAGGCTTTTGACATCAACTCTCCCCTGAATCGAACCAATTTTGCCGCATCCCTTAATGAGAAAACGCCAGCAGCACAAAGAGCAGAATATTCTCCCAGAGAGTGTCCAGCAAAATATTTTGCCTTTGTTTTAAAATTATAGCCATATTCGTTTTCTAGAATCTTAACGCACATCATGCTGACCGCAAAAATCGCCGGCTGAGCATTCTCCGTTTTTGTCAGCTCTTCGTTTGTTCCGTTTTCAATTAGATCGGACAGGTTGAAAGATATCGCATCTTCGATTTCTTCCATAGTGTCCATGCCGGCCTTATAGCCATTCATAAAGGCCATAGCCATCCCAATTTTTTGAGATCCTTGGCCTGGGAAAATAAAAGCACTTGCCATAAACTAAGACTCTATCAAAACGGCCAAGTTATTTACGCAACTCCAGACGCTTTATGAGATTTTGGTATCTTGATTCATCAACACCTTTGAGATAGTCAAGCAAGCGTCTTCTCTTGCCAACCATGACCAACAAACCTCTTCTCGTATGAAAATCCTTTTTATGAAGATTCATATGTTCTGTCAGATTTTTGATTCGTTCTGTCAATATCGCAACTTGGACTTCTGGAGATCCAACATCTCCATTATGAATTGCATATTCTTTAATTAGTTCTTGTTTTTTTTCTGATGTAACCGACATCTTAAACTCCTTTTCAAAAAGCTCTTAACAACTTCTTCGGGACTATTAATTCCCCCGAAACTTCAACCATTTCCAGAAAACCATTTTCAGATTTTGCAAGATATCTGCCATCCTCAACATCGGACGAATTAGGGATCTGCTTTCCCTGAATCAAGTTTTCCGCATCTTGACCCGATAAGAGAATAACAGGGATGTCGTCTAGTACATTCTCAAGCGGAATCAAAATGTCCTTCACATTATCGCCTCTTTTTTCCAATTCGTCAAGAGCTATGCTGTTTTCGATTGAAAATTTGCCATCTTTAATTCTTCGCAAAGAGCTGGTATGGCTGACTGTGCCAAGCGCTTTTGCAATATCTTCTGTTAGCGTTCTGATATAAGTTCCAGGTGAAACTTCTGCTCTAAATTTATTTTTTCCGATCAATTCAAGATTAAATATCGTAACTTTTCTTGATTTAATTTTTGGAACTTTGCCTTTTCTTGCTAATTCATAAGCTTTCATTCCATTAACTCTTATAGCTGAAAAAATGCTTGGTATTTGTGAAATTTCACCAATGAATTGAGGAATAACTGACTCAATTTCAGAAATCGTTGGAATCTTTTCAGAAGTCTCAATAACTTTTCCAGTCTTATCTGATGTATCTGTCCTTTTTCCAAAGGCTATTTCAAATTCGTATGTTTTCCTTTCGGTCTTTATATATGGAATGGTTTTTGTTCCGTTGTTTAAGGCGATTGCTAAAACTCCA
>CAJOOW010000060.1 GCA_905236375.1 uncultured Alphaproteobacteria bacterium
CTTTTGTCTCTATCATAAAGCTTTTAATCAATATCAAAATGATCAGTGAAAGCGCCGAAAGAATATCTGGAAAAGCGAAAGATAAGTCTGTAAATGACTTTAGAGATAGTAACATTCAGTTATTCCATCAACCAAAAACTTATAAAGATTTTCAACTAATTCTTCTGGCTTTACAAGCAAATTAAATTCATCTTTTAAGTTGGTAGCACGTTCTATTGGTGAATTTATGAGGTTTATGCCAATTCCGATTACTGCATATGGATATGAAATTTCGGTTAAAATTCCGGCTAGTTTTTTGTTCGCTACTAGAATATCATTAGGAATTTTTACACATATTTTCTCAGATGATGTCAGATTGATGAGGTACTTTTGAAGAGATTTCATAATGGCAAATGTTAGTAGATTTGTCTCACTAAGACTGATTTTTAATCGGGATAAATTTATGATATATGAGCAATAGAAATTGCCAATAGGAGACTCCCAAAGTCTTCCATTTAGCCTACCTCTTCCACTTGTTTGTTTCTTGGCCAAAATTGCCACATCAGTTTGGAAATCAGAGTTAGCGACTAAATCGAGTGCATAATCATTAGTACTGCCTGTTTCATCGAGATATGTTATTTCTACTTTGTTCGACATTTTTTTACAATTTTTTTGATCAAACACCAGACTTTTGATATTTAAATCTTAGAGAAAAATCCAAAATTTGCAACAGCCTTCTCTTGATGTTTTTTATTGATCTGTTGTAAAATCGTGACCAGATCTTTTTAAGATTATAGCTAAAATAACAATGAGTAACTTTGACAATGTAACAGTAGCAGCTGGATTGATTAAACAGGTTGTTGCTCAAATAGAAACTTTAGAGGAAAGAAAATCTGCAATTCAGACTGATATGCGAGAAACATTTGCTGAAGCAAAGGCGCAAGGACTCGATGTTGCAACTCTAAAGCAACTTATAAAGCTACGCAAAAAGAAAAAAGAGGAGATTGAAGAGCAAGAGGAATTATTGGAGATCTATCGAAGAGCTCTTGAACAATAAAACGATTGCAGGCTCATCAATCTCAGAGGTATAATCTAAAAGTACTAGATTGTGTTAATTGATAAATGGCTCTACCTAATCAATCTGCAAAGAGAAATACAACTGAAATTTGGCAAGACGTTAATGCAGAGCCTTATATTCAGATCGATGGAATTACAAAATCATATGACGAAGTGACTCCTTTGAGAGATATCTCTCTTTCCGTTTATAAAGGAGAATTCTTCTCTCTTTTAGGGAGATCTGGATGCGGAAAGACAACTTTATTAAGAATTTTGGCAGGATTTGAAAAACCCACATCTGGAAAAATTCTGATTGATGGAGTTGATGTCACTAATTGGCCCGCATATAAAAGGCCAGTCAACATGATGTTCCAGACATACGCTCTTTTCCCTCATATGACTGTTTACCAAAATATAGCGTTTGGATTAAAACAGGATGGGCTTGGGAAAAGTGCGATTGCCGATAGAGTGAAAGAAGCTCTGAATTTGGTGCAATTGAGTGGATATGAAGATAGAAGGCCAGATCAACTTTCAGGAGGCCAAAGACAAAGAGTTGCTTTGGCACGCACTCTTGCAAAAAGACCAAAATTAATCTTGCTTGATGAACCTCTAGCCGCTCTTGATAAAAGACTCAGAGAAGAAACTCAATTCGAATTAGTTAATATTCAAGAAAAAGTTGGAATTACTTTTATTCTTGTCACTCATGATCAGGAAGAGGCCATGACGATGTCAACTCGCATGGCTGTAATGGATGAAGGAAAGATCCGCCAGGTCGGAGTGCCTCACGATATATATGAATTCCCGAACTCAAAATATGTTGCTGAGTTTATTGGAAGCATCAATCTTTTTGAAGGAATTGTTGTTGAACAAGAACTAGATCACGTTTTGATAGAATCTCCTGAAATTGACTGCCTATGCTATGCTGCTTATACAGGAGCTATTCCTGTAGGCTCAAATGTGACTTTTGCAATAAGACCAGAAAAAATGATGGTTTCGACATTAAAGCCTGCATATCCTCGTAATTGGACACAAGGAGTCATAAAAGAAATAGCTTATCTTGGAGATATCTCAATATATTATGTTCAGCTCGCTTCTGGCAAGATCGTAATGGCAACTCTTCCAAACTTGCTCAGATTATCTGAAAGAAATTTCAAATGGGATGATACAGTTTATCTTTTTTGGCGATCTGAAAACAGTTTGGTATTGACGTCATGAAATTAAAATTTCTCACTTCTCC
>CAJOOW010000061.1 GCA_905236375.1 uncultured Alphaproteobacteria bacterium
ATCCATAGTAAACTGAGAGTGTCTCTTGTATGTTATGTTTCTCGAGTGAAAATTGTTCAAAAATATTGGTGATATAAAGAGGGAAGTCGCGGTCTTAGACCTTGGAACAGACACGGTATGTGCAGCAATTGTCCGGAACGAACAAAAAGAGCACACAGATACGACGCTTGGAATTGGAAATGGGCTAAGAGTCTTAGGAGTTGGATATCAGCTTTCAAAAGGCATGAAATATGGAACCATTACTGACCTCGAAGATCTTGAAGAATCCATGATTGGAGCAATAGCTTCAGCCGAAGAAGAAGCTCAAAAATCTATAAAATCTGTATTTGTTGCACTGCCACCTTGGGCGCTGATGTCACATGCTGTTGAGGCTAGTATGGATATTGGCCAACTTCCTGTAGATGAAGTTCATTTAACATCTCTGATGAATTTCGACACATCAAAATACATAGATAAAAACCGAGAAGTTATCCATATTTTCCCCGTCTCATATTCTGTTGATGAAATTTCGGGAATTAAAGATCCGATAGGCATGGTTGGAGGAAAACTTTCAACTATTTTCCATGTAATTACGGCGCCAACTTCTTTTTTAACCAATATAGCCAATTGCTTAAATCGAAATAATATAGAGATTTCTGGCTTTATAACTTCAACATATGCCTCTGTTCTTTCAGTTGCATTAAATGAAGAAATAGCTTCAGGGGCCACATTCGTAGATATTGGCGGATCGACAACTTCTATTGCTTGTATGCATGATGGGGTTTTGCTTTATCTTGGAACAATTCCAGTTGGAAGTCAGAGTATTACAAATGATATTGCCATGGTTTTGAGAACAACAAAATCCAGCGCGGAAAGATTAAAGATTCTTTATGGAGTTTCTGGAAGCTCTGCCGATGAAGAACCGATCCTTGTCTCTAGGATTGATGAATATGGTGAAGAACACGTTCAAAATATATCAAAAGGCATGTTAGATTCAATAATATCAGCTCGCCTTGAGGAAATTCTCGATAAAGTTCAAGATCATATTCTTAATTGCGGAGCTGATCGAATTCTCTATCAGCGAATTGTCATAACAGGAGGCGGTAGCCGTCTTTCTGGTTTGAGTGAATTTATAAGATCAAAGAAATATTTTTCTGATCTCTCTGTCAGACTTGGCAAACCAATAGGGGTTGTTGGATCTCATGATTTTGTTAAATCGCCGTCATTTGCAAGCCCTGCTGGAGCTGCCATATATTGTCTTGATGAATTCTCAGGAAAAAATTTACAAAATGACAAAAAATCGCTATGGCAAAGATTAATGGTTTGGATTAAGAGAGGCGTCTAGCTTGGAATTAAGTCTCATTCGAGAAAAACCTGCAATCATTTCTTTTATATTCTTTGGAGCATTTCTTAGCGGGCTTGTTCTGGTCGGAATTTGCTCAAGCTTCTCTTTGATGCTAACTGAAAGAGAAGTTGGGGTTGCAAAAATAACGAAGATAATGCTAGCGACTCTTCCATATAGCTGGAAATTTGCTATTTCTCCATTTGTAAAAAATTTGATTCTTAAGCATCGTGATTCAAAAAGAAATATTATAAAGATTTTAGCCTATACCTCTCAATTTGTTCTTTTTTCTGGATTTGCATCTCTTGGCATTTTTGAAAAAGAAGGCAATGTTGCTTTTGCAATTATAATGATTCTTCTCGTTGTTATCGCAATTTCTATTCATGATATTTTAAGGGATCACATGAAATTAACATTATTTGATTCAAAAGAATTTGGATATGTTACAGCTATCGAAAATGCCGGTTTTCGCCTTGGAATGTTTACTGCAGGAGCTTGTATGATTTATATTGCAAACTCGACAGGATGGACTGCTTCTTTCATTATTACCGCTTCTTCAGTGTTATTTGCAACAATTGCGACATTCTTTATTCATGATAATCTAAGTCATAAGTCAATTCAAATTGAGCAATCTGTTAAGTCTTTGAATCAATATCTTAATCTCTGTGTCATTTTCTTTAAAAAATATGGGGTTTTCACGTTGTTGTTTGTGATAATCGCATTTAAGATAACTGACAGTTGCATCAATGTTCTAAAACCAATGTTTATGCATCATCTAGGAGTTAGTCGCTCTGCATTTGCCAATATTGCCCATCTATATGGCCTTATCGCCATGATAATGGGAGGAGCTTTTGCTGGATTTTTAACTTATCGTATTGGACTTTCATTTTGCGTAAGAATAACTTTTTTTGCTCAAATGATAGCTTCTTTGTTTTATATGTATTTTGCCGTTTATAAAGTTGATATTTTAACATTGGGAATTTTGATTAATGTTGCGACTTTTGTTTTTGGGTTTTCTGGAGTTGTTTTCAGGACGATGGTTTCGAGAGAATCTCATAGAGACGTCAATATGTACACTATTCTACTTTCGATAGGATCTCTTGTCAGAATTGGATCATATTCATTCGCAGGATTTATTGTCGATCACTTCTCTTGGGGAACTATTTTCTTCATCTGCTTGATTTCCAACATCCCAGGATTCTTTTTGTATTCAAAACTTCGGAGAGAGAATTAAGGAAAAATTTGTTTATTTTAGGTTCTATTGTCTGTGAACTGATCGCAACTAACTCAGTAGATTAGCGCTTGTTATTTGTTTGTCGACTACGACAAAGCACGTTTCTCCGTCGGTATAAACGAATCCATCGTCTATTTCTTCAGAAATCTTTGTTCCATCTTTTTCCTTATATGTAACTTCTTCAGATATCTTTGCCATATAAGGTTCATGACCAGGCAATATCATTAGGGATCCTTCTTCTGTTATGACTGATACCTCTTGGATTTCTCCTTCAAAGATCTTTTCTTCATTTGAAATTAAAACAAGTTTCATAAAAATCACCTATCAAAAATCAAGATTAGCATAATCCTTGGCAGGAGGGACTTGTGGCAGATTATCTTGTAAAATTGTTCTAAAACTCGGCCTCGATTTTATCCTGACATACCATTCTTTTGCTAAATCAAACTTTTCCCAGCGAACAAATCCGAGATAATCCAAAACAGACACTAAAGAAGCTGCTGTTATATCCGCTATTGAAAAGTCTTTTCCTGCCAACCAATTCCTTCGATCAATAAGCCAAGAAATATATTCCATATGATTATTCAATTTTGCACTGGCAGCTCTGATGCAAGCTGGATCAGGCCGTCTATCCATATCTTTAACGAAACGCTTTAAAATTTTCTCTCTTATTATCGGATAGTAAGCGTCTCTGTAGAATGTGTAATTAAACCAATCAGCTATTTTTCTTTCTTCAGCTTTTTGGTGATAATCTCCATTAACTAGACGGACTTCTGGATAGATCTCATCGAGATATTCTCTTATAGCTGAGGAGCCATAAACGACTGTTCCGCTCGTGTCAACTAAAACAGGAACATCACCTGAAATACAATAATCAATCAGCTCATCAGATGGATCCCATGGGGTTTCATAAACCATTTCATAATCCAAATGCTTCTCAGCTAGGATTATCCTGACTGCTCTTGAAAGACCTGATAATGGATATTGATATAATTTCCGCATTTTTAAATCTGAGTTATGTCCTTTTGTTTGGCTTCGAGAAGAGTTTCGATCTTCTTTGTAAATTCATTTGTGAGATCCTGAATGGAATCGGATAATCTCTTCATTTCATCTTCGCTTATTTCGCTTGATTTTTCCATTTGCTTGACAGAATCCATCGCATCGCGTCTGATATTTCGAATTGCAATCTTTGCATCTTCAGAATATTTCGCAGCAAGTTTCGAAAGCTCTTGACGCCTCTCATCAGAAAGAGGAGGAATCGGAACTCTAACAGTCTGCCCATCAACCGATGGGTTTAAATTTGTTCCGCTTTCTCTTATTGCTTTTTCGACGCTTTTCACCAATCCCTTATCCCAGACGCTCACAACAAGCAATCTTGCATCTGGGGCTGAAATAGCTCCAACTTGATTCATCGGCATCAATGAGCCATATGCTTCAACTTTAATCGGCTCGAGCAAAGCAGTTGAAGCTCTGCCGGCCCTTATTCCTGAAAGCTCTTTTGTAAAAGATTCAACAGAAAGCTCCATCTTGTTTTTGAATTGATTTAATCTAGAATCCAAAGTCGTAACCAATTTTTGGCAGAAAAACTATCATGATTCTAATCCAAACTCTGGCATATTGGCAACAATCAAATTTTGAGTTGAAGTTGAATTTGTGATGGGGTTTGTGTTAAACTTCTCTCATACTTCTGGCGTTTTTGTTGTTTGAATTATGAGGAGAAACAAAAGAAGACTTTTTGACAATATGACAATCGGGAAAATTGTCCCAAATTTAGCAACCCTTTCAGCTCTTGTTGTTGGAATGACTGAAGTTACGTTTGCCCTAAGAGAACAGTGGGAATATGCGGTCATCTCTGTTGTGTTCGCGGCATTCTTTGATGCAACAGACGGAAGATTAGCAAGGCTCTTTAATTCATGTAGCAGATTTGGAGCTGAATTAGATTCTCTTTCAGATTTTGCAGTTTTTGGGCTTGGTCCTTCAATTGTCATGTATCTCTATAGTCTTTCAACTTTAAACCGTCTAGGATGGATGATATCGGCTTTCTTTGCTGTTTGTATGTGTTTGAGGCTTGCTAGATTTAACACTCATGATATCGAAAATATCAAAACGCCTCTTTCTGGTAAGTTTTTCACCGGAGTTCCAGCTCCTGCTGGCGCAATCTTAGCTTTGTTTCCGATAATTCTTTTTAATGCTTTTGGATTAGAGATTTTCAAAAATGAATATATTTGTGCTGTGGATGTTTCAACTGCAGGAATTCTTTGTATTTCAAAGATTCCAACATTATCGATTAAAA
>CAJOOW010000062.1 GCA_905236375.1 uncultured Alphaproteobacteria bacterium
AGAAATCGTATTAGACAGGCAATAAATTCGAATTTTGAAGAGGTCATATTTACAAGCGGAGCCACGGAATCCACGCGGATCTCAGTAATTCGCACTATGGAATTTTTAAACAAATCCGGGAAAAATCGTTTCATAACATTGCCAACAGAACATAAGGCGACTTTATCAGTAGCCAATTATCTTAAATCAAATGGGTTTGAAGTTAAATTTCTTGAAGTTGATTCTGACGGTATTTTAGATTTAGACGTTTTGAAAAAGGCCTTAGATGACAAAGTTGGGATGGTTTCAATTTGTCATGCCAATAATGAAACTGGGACCATTCAAGATATCAAAAAAATCATCAAAATCTGCCATGAACATGGGGCTTTGGTTCATATAGACGCCACTCAATCGCTTGGAAAAATGAAAATAGATACGAAAGATTTGGATGTTGATTTCATGAGCGCTTCAGGGCATAAGATCTATGGACCAAAAGGAATTGGTTTGTTATTTTGCAAAAAATCCAATATGAAATTCCTGAGAGTACCAAGAGCAAATCCTGATGTTGAATTTGGAATAAGAGCTGGAACAATTCCGGTTCCTCTTTGCGTTGGTTTTGGAAAAGCCATTGAAATAGCCGATTCTGAAATGGAAAAGAATTGGAATCATATTTCAGAGCTACGGAAAATATTTATCGATGGAGTTAAATCACAGCTGGAAGAAATTTATATAAATGGTTCTGAAACATCGAATTATCCGGGAATAGTTAATATGAGTTTTCGAGGATGCGAAGGAGAAGCATTGATGATGGAATCAAAACGAATTGCCGTTTCTTCTGGTTCGGCCTGCACTTCAAATATTCTTTCGATCTCTCATGTTTTGGATGCTATGAAGGTTCCAGCCGATATTGCTCAATCTTCTTTAAGAATTACAATTGGAAAAGAAACAAGCAAAGAAGACATTCAAATAGCCATTGAAGATTTGGTCAATGCAACAAAAAAGCTTCGCAAGATGAGCCCGGTTTGGGATATGATAAAAGCTGGGCTTGATATCGATAGCATTTTTAAAAGGGGGCAAAAATGAAATATAGCGAACAAACTCTGAAATATTATGAAAATGTCAAGAATATGGGAGGTTTTGATGAAGAATTGCAGAATGTTGGAACGGGAATAGTTGGCTCTCCTCTTTGCGGAGATGTTATGAAATTGCAACTCTTCTTCGATGAAAATGATGTTATAACTGATGCAAAATTTAAAGTTTTTGGCTGTGTTTCTGCGATTGCGTCAATGGAGCTCGCAACAACATTGCTAAAAGGAATGACAATAGATCAGGCTAAACAAATCAAAAACTCTGATGTTGCTGATTCACTGGAACTTTCTGAAATTAAGAAGCATTGTTCTGTTTTGGCAAAGGAAGCAATTGAAGCAGCAATCAATGATTATTTAGCAAAGAAAAATAAGGAAAGCGATATAATGACAATAAGTGAAGCTGCCACAGAAAAACTAAAAGCTTTGCTTTTGGAACATGGCGGAATTGGAATAGCCATTACCATAATTTCTGGAGGATGTTCTGGAATTGACTATGCATTGGCCTATGAAAACGAAGAAGATCCAAACAAGAAAAAAATAGAAATAGGCGGGATAAAATTCTATTATGAGCCAGAACTTGAACTTTTGATCAAAGGATTGGCAATTGATCTTGTCGAAAACAGTTTCGGCCATGGATTTGTCGTCACTAATAAAAATCACGTTGGATGCAGTCATTGCGATGGAAGCTGTGGAAGATAAATGATTGCGAAACTAACCGGCACAGTTGATCAAATTCTGGAAGATTCGATTATAATCGACGTTGGAGGAGTTGGATATCAAGTTTATGTTACATCGAAGCTGATTCAGCAAATTGAACCTGGAAACTCGATATCAGTCAGGACTTGCCACATATTTAGGCAAGAAATGCAGTTTCTCTGCGGATTTCAAAATGAAGAAGAAATGAGAGTTTTTAAAGCTCTTCTCGATGTTCCTGGAATTGGCGTTAAATCTGGAATTGCGGTTCTGTCAACATTATCGATTGGAGAAATTGCGACTGCCATTGCAACTCAGGATTCCGCGATTCTCTGCAGAGTTTCTGGAATCGGGAAAAAGACAGCTGAAAGAATTTTGTTGGAATTGAAAGATAAATCGCTCACAGAACTCAAAGATATTGCAAAACAAGAAAATAATGAAAATTTGAATGATGCGCTTCTTGGGCTTATTAGTCTTGGATATCAGAAAAATCACGTCTTGCCTTTATTGAAAGAAATTTCGAAAAAACTTGGAACAGATGCCACGGCGAATGATCTAATCATCCAAGCATTGAGAGAAATTCAATAGGTTCACTGCTTATTTATATCATAACTAATAGAAAAAACCCGGAAAATCCAAAGAAAAATGGTGCCGCAGGAGGGAGTCGGACCCTCGACCTCTCCCTTACCAAGGGAGTGCTCTACCGCTGAGCCACTGCGGCATCCGTTTATAAATAATAATCCATACCCATCATCATTTTCAATCCATTTTTCTATTTCGTTAGGTAATTGCAAAACTGAAGAGTTGATGTTTGAAATAACATGTGATATGATGAGTATCAAATAAGTTTTAAATGATTAACCTTTTTGGTTTGGTGATTTTATGAAAAAAAATATCCATCCTGACTATCATACAATTTCAGTTGTTTTAACAAGTGGTGAAAAATTCGAAACAAGATCGACTCTTGGAAAGGAAGGAGAGACGATAAATCTTGATATCGATCCATTGACACATCCTGCTTGGACTGGAATGGGACAAAAACTTGTTGATACTGCCGGACAAATCAGCAAATTCAACAAGAGATACAATATCAAAGGTTAATTTTTTTAAAGGCGATGTTTTAGAAATGTCGCTTTACCTATCAATATGCAAAGCAGGAAATTTATAATCGTTGGAGCAACAGGCCGAGTCGGCCGTGAAATGCTGAAAGTTTTGGGCGAATTCAAAGTTCCTGCAGAAAATGTTGGAGCGGCAGCCTCCGAGCGATCAGAAGGCACTAAACTTGATTATTTAGGCTCAAAAATCGAAGTTCAAAATCTATCTAACGTTGATTTTTCGAAATATGATATAGGCCTTTTTTCAGCAGGCGGAAGCGTTTCAGAAATTTATGCACCAAAAGCAGCAAACCAAGGATGCGTTGTTATTGACAACACATCATTTTTCAGAATGCATAATGACATTCCTTTAATAGTTCCTGAAATTAATTTTGAAGATCTAAAAAGATATAACTCAAAAATCATTTCGAATCCGAATTGTTCAACAATTCAAATGGTTATGGCATTAAAGCCTCTTCATGATGCCTTTGGCTTAACAGAAGTTGTTGCGTCAACTTATCAAGCGGTTTCTGGAGCCGGACAAAAAGGCGTTGATGAATTGATGGAACAAACCGAACAAATCATTAATGGCAACCCAATTCATCCGCATCATTTCAAACGCCAAATAGCTTTTAATTTAATTCCTCAAATTGATTCTTTTACAGACTCTCTCTATACGAAAGAAGAGCTGAAGATGATGAATGAAACGAAGAAGATCTTAGGACTTCCAGATATTAATATAACAGCGACTTGTGTCAGAGTTCCTGTTATCGTCGGCCATGCAGTTGATGTTTTCGCCAAATTTGAAAAGTCGGTTGATCTTAAAACAGCGAAGGATTGCCTGAATGACTTTGAAGGAATTTCAGTCATAGATGATCCAGACAATTTTGAATTTGCAACTCCAATTGATGCTGAATCAAAAAATGACGTTTTTGTCTCTCGATTGCGAAAACATCCAACAATTGACAATGCATTGCATTTCTGGTGCGTTGCTGATAATGTTCGAAAAGGAGCTGCATTAAATGCCGTTCAAATAGCTGAGAAATTATGCCAAAAGGGATTTTTTGGTAATTAAAAACAAAAAGGGAAAAAGTTTTCCCCTTTTGCCTATATGCCTTTCATTGAAAGTTTTACTCTGTTTTTATCATCGATATCGATGACTTTGACACGTACATTCTGTCCGACTTTTAAAACATCTGAAACACGTTTTATCTTATGATCTGCAATTTGACTTATATGGACCAGTCCTTCTTTATTTCCAAAAGAAACAAAGGCACCGAAATCTGTTATTTTGACAACTTTACCATCAAAAATTGTTCCTATTTCTGGAGGACAACAAATGGCTTTAACAGAGGCAAGCGCATCATCCATTTTCTCTTTATCAGCTGAAAATATCGATACAATTCCATTGTCATCAATTTCGATTTTTGCCTGCGTTCTTTCGCAAATCTCTTTTATAATTTTGCCACCAGGCCCTATTAAATCCTTGATTTTATCTTTATCGATAGTCAAAGTTTCAACTCTTGGAGCATTCTCACTTAGTTCACCTTTTGCCTTCGATATCGTATCATTCATTATATCTAAAATATGCAACCTCCCCTTTTTCGCCTGCTTTAAGGCTTTTTGAATGATTTCCCTATTTATGCTGGTAATTTTGATATCCATTTGTAAAGCTGTTATTCCGTCTTTTGTCCCAGCAACTTTGAAATCCATATCGCCTAAATGATCTTCATCTCCCATAATATCTGAAAGAATTACATAGTCGTCATCTTCTTTTATCAAGCCCATTGCAATTCCAGCAACATGTTCTCTCATTGGAACTCCAGCAGACATCATCGATAAGGATGAGCCACAAACAGTCGCCATTGAAGAAGATCCATTAGATTCCATTATGTCTGAAACAACTCTGATAGTATAAGGGAAGGTTTCTTTCGGTGGAATCAATGCGCTTAGTGCTTTTCTAGCAAGTTTTCCATGTCCAATTTCACGTCTTCCTGGAGAGCCAAGTCTTCCTATCTCTCCAACTGAAAACGGCGGAAAATTATAATGCAGCATAAAGCTTTCTTTTGATCCCCCAGCGATATTATCAAGAACTTGTTCATCTGCTGATGATCCAAGTGTTGTAACTACGAGAGCTTGAGTTTCTCCTCTAGTAAATAGAGCACTTCCATGAACTTTTGGCAAAAGATCTATTTCACATGTTATTGGTCTGATTTGATCAAGTTTTCTGCCATCAATTCTCTTTTTTGTTTTTAAAAGATTTGATCTCATTGTCTTCGCCAAAATCGATTCAAATAATGAATCCAAAATGACTTTCTCCTCTTCCTCTCCTAAAGACTCAAAAACTTTCTCCTTTGCCTGTTCAATCAAATCTCTCCTCTCGAGTTTTGCAGTGACTTTTAAGGCCTTTTTGATATCACTTATTGAAAGTTTTTCAATTTTAGCCATTGTTTCTGCATATTTTTCTTCAAAAGGAACAACTTCTTCAACCGGTTTTCCAACCTTCTTTTTCAGTTTTTCTACCATTTTTATAACAGGTTGGAATGAATCGAAACCAAACATAACGGCATCAAGCATTGTTTCCTCAGAAAGTTCATTAACTTCAGATTCAACCATAATAATGCCTTCACTTGTTCCCGCTACCACTAGCTCTAAATCCGATTTTTTC
>CAJOOW010000063.1 GCA_905236375.1 uncultured Alphaproteobacteria bacterium
CATGGCATAAAATTTAAAATCAAACCACCTATTAAGCCAAATAGAATCATTAAAGCCAAGTTCACGTGTGTTTTCTCTGTTTCGATCGTTCTATTTATTTCATCATCTAAAAGCAAGTTATTCGGCCTTATTTCTCCAGATTCCTGCATTGGCATGCAAGTATCTCCACAGATAACATAGAATAAATCGTACTCAACGGGTTCCGCGGCCTTTTCCGCTTTTAGTTTATAATATACGGTGAAGTTTCCTTCATAAATCTTCTCTTTACGTTCTATACTAGCATGCTTGTTTTCGGCAGGCCAAATTTCGCTCAGTATCTTCGCATTTTTCCAATTTATTCCAAAATTGCTTCCTTGGCCTTCTTGTTTTGTGATGTGCTGGCCATTTTCAAGCTTAAAATCTAAGGCTACATATATTGTGCCAGAATCTTTCAGATTGCTCGTTCTTATTGAGACATTTGCTAATGCAACATTTATACTAAAAATCAGAAGGATGCTGATTCGTATAAGATCGCAAATCCTTCTGAATTTCATTTGTTTCCTTTCTATTAAAGGGTCTTTCAAGATGTCCTTCACGCCCGCAAGCCGTCAACAGTAGAACTAAACACATCAATACGACTTGGTGGGCGATGACGGATTCGAACCGCCGGCCCCCTCGGTGTAAACGAGATGCTCTACCACTGAGCCAATCGCCCAACATGAAAGACCTTCGACAAAAAAGATTACCTCTTTTTACCCTTTAATACAGCTTCTTTCAGACCTTTTCCTGGTTTGAATTTAGGAAGATCTCTTGCTGGAATTTTCATTTTTGCGCCTGTTCTCATATTTCTTCCCTCAGTTGCATTTCTGTGGGAAATTCCGAATGTGCCAAAACCGACGAGTCTAACTTCCTCTTTTTTAGCTAGTTCTTTGGTAACAGTATCGATAAAAGCGGATAAAGCTCTATCAGCTTCGGATTTTTTTAAGCCAGCAATTTCTGCAATACTGGCGACAAGGTCTACTCTGTTCATTTAAAACCTCTTTAAAAAACAGGCCGTATCGGCCCCTTATGAATTCATCTTATGATCTAGCATATTCTTAAGTCAAACATTTTTTAACAAAAAATGATGTTTTTTTTCGATTTGCCATCAAAAAAGGCATGCCCCTCACAAAATTGTCTCAAAAATAGTTGGCTAGCAAGTTAGTTTTATGGGATTTTGAGGTTTCCTGAACTACATTGATTCTTAAATAATTTCATGCTAACATGGCGTAGACGCTTGAAGAGTGTTCGGTAAGAAGATTTTATGAATTGGCTAAGAGATGTAGTAGCTCCTAAGATTAAATCGTTTCTTGGAGGAACTGCCTCAAATATAGAAGACAATCTCTGGACAAAATGTCCTTCATGCGAGAGGATGATCTATACAAAGGAGCTCGAAGAGAATTTGATGGTTTGCGGATATTGTCAACATCATTTTCGACTTTCTGCTAAAGCAAGATTCGAATCGATTTTTGATGACAAGAAATATGAAGAGATCGAAACAATCAAAGTTAAAGACGACCCAATAAAATATAAAGATACAAAAAAATATATCGATCGATTGAAAGATGCCAGAACAAAAACAGGAAAAACTGATGCTATTTCAATTGCAAAAGGGACGATTGGAGGAAAACCCGCCATAGTTTTTATAATGGATTTTTCATTTATGGGGGGATCGATGGGCTTAGCTGTTGGAAAATCAATAGTTAAAGCTGCGATGACGGCAATTGAAACAAATTCAGCCCTGATTGGTTTTACGGCATCTGGAGGGGCTAGGATGCAAGAAGGAATGCTCTCCTTAATGCAAATGCCTGCGACAGTTGCTGCAATAACGCAACTTAAAGAAGCGGGGCTTCCTTATATCAATGTTTTCACAAATCCGACAACTGGGGGCGTTTTAGCCTCATTTGCAATTCTCGGAGATATTCATATTTCCGAACCAAATGCATTAATAGGTTTTGCAGGGGCCAGAGTCATTGAAAAAACTATTAAACAAACATTGCCAGAGGGATTTCAAAAAGCTGAGTTTTTAAAGGATCATGGTTTGATTGATATGATTGTTAATCGCCAGAATCTGCCAACAACACTAAGTTCAATTTTGGACTATACGATGAAAGGATAAATATGATTTTCGATTCGATAGCAATTGCTTCAGATCACAGGGGGTATTGGATGAAATCGGATCTTATGGAATATTTTCAAAATCTGGGATATGAATTCGAGGACAGGGGAACAGCAAGTGACTGCGTTTCTGTCGACTATCCTGATTACGCCAAGAAAGTGACCGATTATGTTATGTCTCATAAAAATTCTTTTGGAATTTTGATTTGTCATTCGGGAATCGGAATGAGCATCGCAGCCAATAGAGTTAAAGGAATTCGAGCTGTTTTGTGTTACAGCGAAGAAATGGCAAGACTCTCAAGGGAACATAACAATGCAAATGTAATCTGCTTTGGAGCTGGATTTATTGGCAAAGAAGAGGCTATTCAATGCATTGAAATTTTTGCAAATACAGCCTTTGATGAACGGCATCTTCCAAGGATTCAAAAACTTGATGAAATCCCGTGATTATTTTTGTTGCAAATTTAACACAGTGAACAAAAAGCGTGAGAATGAAAGTTCTGAAGAAATGGAGCGTTAGTGAAATTTCATGTTAGTCTTATTGTCAGAAAAGCGGAATAGTTTCGTTTTAATTTTTTAGGAGTAAAAAATGAACATGAATAAGATTCTAGCAGCAGGTTTGATTGCTGCGGTTGCATCTTCAGCCTCATTTGCTGAATGCGGAAATGGTGGTTTTTACATTGGAGCTAACTTCGGCTTGGCTTTCAACAAAACAAAGATCAAGACAAGCAAAACAAATTACGCCAATAAAGCGGAAATGTCTGGTACAGAAACTGCTGAAGGCAAAGCTGCAATATACAACAAAACTTCGGAGAGCATTGCATCTGCTGCAAGAATGAACAAGAAAAAGACAAAATTCATGGCTGAATTGGTTCTCGGATATGACTTCAGACTTAATGATGTCATGATGGGCGTTGATGTGACCTTCGGAACAATGTTTGGAAAGCAAAAATTGAGAGGAAAGTCCTATACTTTATCCACTAACGCTACCACTGCGGCAGAAGCTA
>CAJOOW010000064.1 GCA_905236375.1 uncultured Alphaproteobacteria bacterium
ATTCAAAATATTTTGTCTTTCTTGCGTGTTTCCAATGAAAAGCCCTGCTAAGAATGCTCCATATGCTTCTGAAAGTCCTAGTAAGACGACAACAGATGCGGCAGCAAAGCATAAGGCTAGAGTTACAACAGGAGTCAAATCAGAATTTGGGAGAAGGTGTCTTGTTGGAATTATGATTTTTTCTTTTTTCCCGAGATATCTTATCAAAAGAACAACTAATCCTATGGCTATAATCAAATCGACAATAACTGATGAATCGAATGATCCACATCCTTTTATAACTAGCATCATCGGAACTATAGCAATATCTTGCGCCACTAGTATGCCAACTGAAATATGGCCAACGTCAGTTTTGAGTTCTCCAGTATATTCCAAAACCTTAACGATAGCAGCCGTTGAAGAAAGCGAAACTATAAAAGCAGTTAAAAGAGAAATATAAATTGGCAAGCTAAACAAAGTCGATAATACGATCGCTATCAAAGCATTGACAACGACTTGAATAACTGTAAACAATGTCGGAATTTTCCACATTCGAATGAATGATCTAATATTTAGCTCCATTCCAATCACAAAAAGCAAAAGTAAAATTCCGAGTTCTGAATAAAACTGAATTTGATCTTGAGATGAAATGAAACTGAAACCGCTAGGGCCGAACATGATTCCGGCGATGATATACCCCACCATTATTGGTTGTTTCAATCTGGCAAGCAAGGTTCCAGAAATTGCGGCAACCAATATTATTACGGTTAAATGTGCAAAAACATACTCGTTATTCATGGTAATAATATTGTATCATATGTTTGTTTAGTTTTTCAATTTTGATAGCCCCTAAAAAGTTCTTGATGTCTGATTCCCGTTTGAGTACAGTTTTGAATCTCATGAAAGAAAGAGTATCCCTTTCGAGGTTAGTAAAACAGGATGTTGTTCTTCAAAAAAAAGGCAGAGAATTTGTTGGCCATTGTCCTTTTCACAACGAGAAAACAGGATCGTTTTTCGTCAATGATGACAAAGGAACTTTTTATTGTTTTGGTTGCGGAGCTTCTGGCGATATTATTGAATATCTCATGAGAAAAAGGGGCATACAATTTATGCAAGCCGTTGAAGTTCTTTCTGAGATTTCAGGGATCAAAATCCCTGAAAAAATTGATAATAACAATGATGTTTTTCTCTCTCACGAAAAGATCCTCCAAAAGACTTTAGAATTTTTTAAATCCAGTTTTCCTTTAAATCATGAGGCAACAGCATATTGTGAAAAACGCGGAATAACAAGGGAATTAATAGAGAAATTTTCTATTGGTTATGCCCCAAAAGATGGAAGTCTTCTTCTGAACCACTTGAAAAAATCGGGATTTTCTGTAAATGATATTATTAATTCCGGAGTTTTTGCAGAACGAGATGGCCGAATCATCAGCAGGTTTAGAGACAGGATAATATTTCCAGTTTTTAACAAGAAAGGATGGCCTATAGCTTTTGGAGGCAGAGGAATTAAAAAGGATGCAATCCCGAAATATATTAACTCTCCTGAGACGGAAATCTTTCAAAAAAGAGAGACCTTATACAACTATAATATGGCGTTGAAAAATATATCCAAAACGGTTTCTTTTATTCTTGTTGAAGGATATATGGATGTCATTATGATGAGTAAATTTGGATATAATACAGCGATTGCCTCGATGGGCACTGCTTTTTCTTCACAACATTTAGCAAAACTTTGGAAATATTCAAATAATCCGATAATTTGCTTGGATGGAGATGACGCGGGATATAACGCTATGATAAAAATAGCATTGCTGGCTCTTCCTTATTTGCAACCCGGAAAGAGCTTGAGATTTTGCAAAATTCCAGGAAATGATGATCCTGATTCTTTTTTAAAAACTTATGGAAAATCTGAGATGGATAAATTGCTTTCATCTCCTGAAAATTTGATAGATTTTCTTTGGGGATATTTTTTTAAAGAGTTTAATTCGTTGAAAGAGAAAACTCCAGAAAATATTGTGCAATGGAAAAAGGGTGTTTTGGAGCATATAGAAGAAATCCAAAATGCTGATATAAAATCTCTTTATCGACAAAATATCAGGGAAAGAATTTTTGCACTTATAGGAAGAAATGGCAGATCAAAGCAATTTGATAAATCTGCATCAAATTTTCTGACTCATGTTGATAAAAATGAAAAAAATCTATTGCGGGAGGCTGCATTGTTGTATATCCTAATAATGCATCCCTCTGTGATTTTGAATGTTATAGAAGAGTTGACGGTCATTGAATTTTTGGATGAGGATTTTGAACAACTGAGAAGGTTCATGGCAGAAAATCCAGAATCGGTTGATTTTTCAGGATTTAATGCAACGCTTGCAAGGATAAAAAAGATGGTTTCTAAGTTTTTCAGTTGTGAAAGCATGTCAGATATGGAAGCAGTTGATTTTTGGCAGAGTATTTTTGATTTTGGAATTTCAAAAGGCCGGATAGAAAAGGACTTGAAGACAGCAAAGGATGAATGCGAAAGTTCATTAAATACGTCGACTTGGGATAGGTTGAAAGCCTTGAAACTTGATTTTCTTGGCAGAAGAAACAAAAGGTGAGAGCAGATAATGAGTGATAACAAAACCTTTAATAATTTGAATACAATTGATGATCAAGAAATAGCAAATGATCCGAATGTGGTGGCTTTGATGAAATCGTACAAGGCTCGAGGATATGTCACTGATGAAGAGCTAAATGATATGCTAACTGGATCTGAATATGATTCGGATAAATTAGCCAGGATAACTAACTATCTTTCCGATAACGATGTCAGAGTTATAAGTATTGAAGAAGCAGAATCTATTATGCTTGACAAAGAAGCCGAATCTAGTGTTTCTGAACGTGTCGAAAAAAAAGACGAAGAAGAGATTTCTGATGAGGTTAAAAGTGACGATCCTGTTAGACTTTACCTCAAAGAAATGGGGAATGTCGATTTGCTTTCAAGAGAAGGTGAAGTTGCAATCGCTAAAAAAATTGAAGAGTCGGAAGAATCTTTATATTCCGCATTGTGTGTGAGTCATATAACCGCTGAAGCTATAGCTTCATTAAAAGATCGTCTAAAAGATGACATCCTGCTTGTGAAAGATATTATAGCTAGTGATGTAAATGCTGTTGATGAAGATGATTTCCAGGATTCGGATTCTGATGATGAGGAAATGGAAGATGAGGTTCCACAAAATGTTGCCATTGATGAAGAGGCAAA
>CAJOOW010000065.1 GCA_905236375.1 uncultured Alphaproteobacteria bacterium
CGGGTTGCCTACTGGAAATCCCAACAGGCAGAACAGACTCCCTTATTAGCTTAACCCCAAATGTCCAAGTTCAACTTGGGCGGGACACCCTTCTCAAACAGCAACTCGAAAACTACAAAAAGCAAAAACAAGGCTTGATGCAAAAACTCCTCACCGGACAATGGCGAGTGAAATAAAGGAGGATCGTATGAAAATTACAGAATTTAATACAGAATATGTTTCTGGCGATAAAATGGGCTTGAAAAACTTCAAAATGTCTGGAATGACAGATGTCGTTTTGCTAACAGGACCTAATGGAGCCGGAAAAACAAGAATATTGAAACTATTAAATAAAACTGCTGATGACACGAATAGAGAAGTCTTTCAAGATAAAGACCATTCTCTTCTCCCGCATTTTTTTGATCCAAGGCCGATTAGAACCGATTCTTTAAACGAAGATTACGTAAAAATGTTTGAATATGTACCCAAAAACATCAAATTAACGGATTGGCGAAATTTAAGACGTAGTGAATGGAAGTCAAAGGCAAAACAAATCAAAGAAAAAAAATTATTTGGGCATTTCGAAACAGATTTTTTTGCTGAAGCAGCAACATCTTTAATTCAAGATGTTTCTGATCGTTATTGGGATTCTTTTCATCCTAATTTCGCAGGAACTGCTGACGAAAAAAAAGATGCTGAAAAGAAATATAATGATTTGAATGAATTATTTTCTAATATCTTAGGAGTAAAATTAGAAAGGAGTGTTGATGGAGATGCAAAATTATTTGGATTTCCGATAGCAGACGCAAATCTTTCCGAAGGGCAAGTAATTCTTTTACAGTTATGCATAGAACTTTATGTACATAATATAGATATAAAAGATTTTGTCATTATCATGGATGAACCCGAGAATCATTTACATCCATCAGCTGTTATAGAAGTAATTGATAAAATTAAAGAATTGAACCCAAATGGACAAATATGGATTGCTACACACTCTTTGACGTTGATATCACATTTTGATCCTGATTGTATTTGGTATGTTGAAAATAATGAAGCCAAAAAAGCAGGAAGATCGACAGAAAAAATATTGAAAGGACTTATTGGAAATGATGATGATATAGAAAAATTGAGACAATTTACAGATTTGCCTTATCAATTTGGCGCTACGAGTTTTTCAGCGCAATGTTTATTGCCTCCCGCTGTTGCAGAAACTGGAGCGAATGATCCTCAATTTCTGCAAATAAAAGCCATTGTTGATGAGTCTTGCTCCAAAGGGGGTAAAATTCGACTTCTTGATTATGGCGCTGGCAAGGGGCGTTTAATATCGTCTTTTGCTGAGGATGTGGCTAATTCAAAAGAAATATTAGATTATTATGCTTATGATAAGTTTGTAGAAAATAAAGAATGTTGTATTAGAAATATAAAGAAATTTCATTCTGAAGATGCTGAATCAAGATATTATAACGAAATATCGAATTTGGGAAAAAATTCATTTGACATTGTTTTAATGTGTAATGTTTTGCATGAAATTGATTATAAAGAATGGAAAAATATATTCAATCATATTGGTAACATTTTGAAATCAACGGGTTATCTGTTAATTGTTGAAGATAATAGAATTCCGATAGGTGAATTACCTAATAAAGACGGATTTCTTGTTCTGAATACGGAACAATTAAATGCATTGTTTGAGATTGATCCTCCTTTATCTCCATCTAATATAAAAGATGCGTGTGACGTAATAGGGTATAAAGAAAAAAATCGTTTGATGGCTCATTTAATACCAGCCAAGTATATGAAAAATGTTAAAAAAGAGACGGTAAACTCTGCTATAGAATCATTAAAAGAGATGTCAAAAAGAAAAATAAAAGAACTCAGAGCCTATGCAGAAGACGGGAGAGATGTCTATAAAAAAGGGATGGAATATGGTTTTTGGTTAAATCAGTATGCAAATGCATCTTTATGTTCGGAATCATGAAATAATAGGCTAAAAGAATTAAACAGTGTTTTAATTATGCTTTATACACCATTTAAAACAGCGCAAGATTTTGAACGTCTTATCCATTTGGGTGAGACATCAGAAAGTATTCATTGGGATTATAAGCAATCTTTCAGTCCTAAAAAATCAGAAGATTTTGCTATTGATTTGGCAGCTTTCGCTAATACATTTGGTGGAACTTTGCTAATTGGCGTGGCGGAAAAATCCGATGGAGTAAAGAAAGTTGCTTCCGGTTTTGTTCCCGGCATAAATGTTGAAGAAATCAGAAAGACAGTCCATACACACATTTCTGAAATTATCTCCCCTAAAACAGATGTTCAAGTCGTACCGATTGATATTTCTGGAAATCTTATTGTCGCAATAAATGTTGAACCGTCTGTAAATCTTGTCGGTGTTTGCCTAGATAAAGATAGGCGGTCATTCAGTTTCCCATATCGAACGGAATTCGGCAATCGGTTTATGACATTTGAAGAGGTTGAAAATAGAATGGCAGATAATAAAACTAGAGCAATGTATCTGAAGTTAAAGAAATACATTCCTTCTGGTGGAAAAGTGAATGTATACCCTGCTCCAATAGCGAATAACAAGATAGAATGGCGATTTGAATGGATCCATAATTCAGAAAATGAAATTCGCCTTGATCAGAATGGATATAGATCTATCGATATTCCGATATCGTTTATTGAAGAGGTGTGGAACGGTCGTGGAGGAATATGCTTAAAGTTGAGTGAGCGGCTGTATTGCGGCAGTCCAAATTTTCTTGATTTTGAAGATTCTGAAGATGTTGCAATATTCAAGCAAACTTTAAAAATCTACGCAGAAATGCACAGAAATCTTCGAAGCGATCGTTAGTAAAACTATGCTTGGCGGATAAAAACGGTATGTTAAATGGCGCATTAAAAATATCTTGAGGTAATTCATGAGCAACGAACAACAGCCTGATTACAGAGAAATTCCGACATCGCAGATTCCGGCGATGCGGTTATTGGCGAATCTCGGGTTTAAGCCGCTTACACCTGAAGAAGTGATGCTGGAACGCAAGGGAAAACATGCGAACGTGTTGCTCGAAGATATTCTGCTTTCGCAGTTGCGTAAGTTGAATTCGTTTACGCACAAGGGAGTTCGTCGCGACTTTAG
>CAJOOW010000066.1 GCA_905236375.1 uncultured Alphaproteobacteria bacterium
CGTGTTTTTCATGAACAACAAAATCCCCTATTGTGAGTTTTGAAAAATCCTTAAAAAAGTCTTTTGAAGTTTTCTTTATGGAAAATCTCAAATTCTCTCCAAAAAGCTCTTTCTCCGTGTAGACATCCAGATCATCCATAAAAAATCCAGAGGCTAAATTTGAAATTATAAGGTTAATTTTGCCTGTTTTTGCTTCAGCGAAATTTGATATTTCATTTATATCCGCACTTTTTAATAGGTCTTTAGCAATATTGAAAGAACCATTAGAATGAAAAGAAAAAACAGTTTTTTCTCTGAGATTATGCAACAAGTCGGCAAGTTCAAACTCTTTCCTGATATTATATTTTTTCTCGTGGTTTTGAAAAGAACTGTTAGAAGCAAATGGATTAATATGAATAACTTCAAAATTTCCAGTGGCCTCTGTGACTGAATCCCGAAAGATCTCGGAAACTTTGAAAACATCTTTTGCCTTTGCAAACCTTTCTTCACAATTTTCAAAGAACATTTTATTCAGCTTTTGGAGTTCGAAATCAAAGATAAACTTAGTTGTTTTTGGAAGATAGCTCAAAACGCTTGTGAGCTTTTCATGGAAACAGCTTTGAAACCATTCGATTCCTGGAAAATAATTTCCATTTTCAACAGCTTCTTTTATATGCTCATTTCGGAATTTGAATTTTTGAAGGAAGAGGTGTTTTGCCTCTTCATTTAATATTATTTCTGAAGTTTTAATAACAATTGCCACATCTTTTGAGTTCTTTGATATTTGAGAATCTTTGTCAAATTCCTTTATTGATTCGACTTCATCCCCCAAAAAATCAATGCGGAGAGGATTTTGATAATTTGGAATAAATAAATCGACAATCCCTCCCCTGATTGCAAAAGTCCCTGGAGTCACCACAACATCCGTTCTGAAATATCCAAAATCAACTAGATCTTTAATCAATGATTTCATCGAAATCTTTTGTTTCATTGTTATCTCGATTCTTTGAGAAATATCTTCAGAAGATGGAACGAGATAATTAAGCGATTCTAATGTAAAAACGATAATCTTTTTAGAAGATTCCAAAATCTTATTTAGAGCGGTTATTCGCTCCTTGAAAATTTCAAAATCAGAAAATGTAGTCTCATAAATTTCAGAATCGAAAAAATCAAGAAATATAATTTCATGATGAGGCTGAGTTTGCTTTAAAATCGAACACACATGCTTTGCTGTTTCTCTTCCTGAAAATACAAATGCAATAGAATCTTCATTTGAAAAGTCACAAAATGCAACTCTTTCAGGAGAAAGGCCTTCAATTTGTTGTGATTTGGACTTCGACATCTCAATAAGACTAAGTGGGGTCAGATAATAAAGCGCGATGCTTCAGCAAAGATCTCATTTTTTCTTCGGATTTTGCTCTTTTTCCGGAAAATCCAAAGTTGTCGCTATCATCATTTGGAATCCATCACGGACTATGACAAATGGAATCGGTCTATTTCTATTTTTTGGATTCTTCACAACCTCATTTATGATCTCTTGGAATTCTTTGACACTTGAGACTTTTTTGTTGTTAGCAGAAATGAATCCATCGCCCGGAATAAAAACTGGGCCATAGAACGACGTACTCTTTTCTTCATCTACTTTTGAAACTATAACTTTTACGTCACTAGAATACTCATTCTTGTATTGTTCAGGCAAAGGTGAAACCGTTATTCCCAAAGGCTCTATAGTTGCCTCAGAATCATCAAATTTATTCTCATCCTTGGATTGATTTTTTGCACCAATATTGCCACTCTTCATAGCCCCTTCAAAATCGCCGACCTTAACATTAAGTTCGACTGAGTGCCAAGAATCAGTGTTCTTTTGTCGCCACACTTTTACTTTTACAGAACTTCCGATTTCTGCAGATCCAACAGCCATTTGTAGACTATAATTTTCAGAAATCTTCTTTCCGTTAAATTCAATTATGATATCTCCAACCCTTATTCCGGCTTTTTCTGCAGGCCCATTAGGAACAACTCTTGCAACATATGCTCCATAAATTTTAGAACTCTCTAGAGAACTTTTCTTGATCAAGCCAACACTTTCTGCTTGTTTTTCTCCGACAGCATGAACTTCTGCTCCAAGCCAGCCTCTATAGGTCCTCTTGTGTTTTATCAATTGATCAACTGTGATTTTTGCAAGATTTGAAGGAATTGCAAATCCAATTCCGATGTTTCCTCCACTTGTTGAAAATATCGCATTATTTATGCCAATGACTTTTCCATGAACATCCAGAAGAGCCCCGCCTGAATTCCCCATGTTGATTGGAGCACTATGTTGAATATAATTGTCTATTAGGCTAAGAGAGGTTTTTCCCATTGCAATATTTCGACCTGTCGCTGAAACGATACCATGGGTTACTGTACTTCCCAAACCAAATGGATTTCCAATTGCTATGACGAAATTTCCTTCATTTAGTTTTGCAGAATCTCCCCATTCCATCGGGACCAATTTGCTGTGATCAATATCAACATTTTTGAGTGAAACCGATAAAACAGCAATATCCGTTCTTGGATCAACTGCATGAATTTGCGCCGGCAATTCAGTCTTGTCTGAAAGACAAATGACAATCTTTTTTGCTTTATCGACAACGTGATTGTTTGTCACTATATAAGCCACATCTTTATCAACTTGAATTATAAAACCAGAACCTAGAGCATTTGCTTTTCTAACTTTTTGTTTCTTCTGTGGAAAGTTGAAAAAA
>CAJOOW010000067.1 GCA_905236375.1 uncultured Alphaproteobacteria bacterium
AAAATGTTGTTTTTCCAGCACCGATATCGCCTTCGAGAAAAAAAGAAACTGGAGGCTCGGCACTGTCCGCCATGGTTTCAGCAATTTTTTTTAACTCTTCGAGAGAATATTTATAAACCACTACTTCTCGTAGCGCTTTCTGTATTTACCGAGACCTCCAAACGTCTCTCCGAAGATGCCGGCATTCTTGCCTGCTGTTTCTGTTTTCTCCTTTACAAGCGCAATTTCTTTTTCGCCTGTACTTTCTGTAATTGAACGAACTATCCCTTGGGAATCAAAATTCACAGCAATTGTTTTTTGCTCAAGGACTTTAGGATCTAAAAATCCATTTTTCTCGGTTCTCTTATAAGCGTAATACCAGCTGTATCCACCTTTTTCATTCTCAACAGAAGACCTTATAGTCGGCGATCCAACCTTCTCAAAAACAGCTTGCGCATCATCTTTTCCAACAATTATTTTTGAAAAATCCGAAAAATCCAAGGCATACCCTCTTGTTACAACTGTCTTCTCACAAGCAGTTGTAAACAGCAAGGCAAATGACAATAAGGCACCAGCAAATTTCATATAAAATTACTCCGAAACCGTGGCAGGGACCTCTTCTGGCATAGTGTCTGCCGATTCGACAACTTTCGCAGCAGATGGATTAGCCTTCCTTTCAACGAATTCTATGATTGCCATAGGAGCAGAATCACCATAACGATATCCTGCTTTCATAATCCGGATATAACCTCCAGGCCTTTTGGCAAATCTTGGCGCAAGATCATCAAATAACTTCTTAACAACGTCATTATTCTGCAACCTTGAAACAGCCATTCTTCTTGCGTGAAGAGAACCTCCTCTTGCCATCGTTATTAATTTTTCGACGATGGGTCTCAATTCTTTAGCCTTTGGAAGAGTTGTCTTAATCTGTTCATGTTCTATCAGAGAACATGACAATGCTTTGAACATTGCCTTCCTGTGGGAACTTGTCCTATTTAATCTGCGTTTTGTAAAACCATGTCTCATTTTCTAACTCTCCAACAATTAATTGTATTGATCATCAAGTTTTTTAGATAACTCATCCAGATTCTCTGGCGGCCATCCAGGAATTGTCATCCCAAATGATAAATCCATATCAGCTAATAAAGCTTTTATTTCATTCAAAGACTTCCTACCGAAATTTGGAGTCTTGAGCATTTCTGCTTCTGTTCTCTGAATTAAATCTCCGATATAGAATATATTTTCGTTTTTCAGACAATTAGCTGATCTAACAGAAAGCTCAAGTTCATCAACCTTTCTGAGCAAATTCTCGTTGAATGGGAAATCACCTTTATCTTCTTTCATATCTGTCAATGTCAATTCGTCAAAATTCACGAATGTGGCAAAATGATCTCTCAGTATTGCACTTGCCTGAGCCAAAGCATCATCAGGTCTTATTGAGCCATCCGTTTTAACGGTCAAAACAAGCTTATCATAATCTGTACGCTGCCCTACTCTGGTCTGTTCAACTTTAAAATCAACCAACGATACTGGACTAAAAATAGCATCAACAGCAATATGCCCTATGACATCGCTCTTATCCTTTTGAGCAGAAGCAGGCACATAACCTCTACCTGTATCTACTGTCAATTCCATTTCTAGTTTTGAAGACGGGCCAAGAGTGCAAATAAAGTGATCAGGATCTAGTATCTCAACTTCAGAAGGACATTCTATATCTTTTGCCGTAATGACTTTTGGACCCTCTGCAACAATTTTGACCTTTTTTGCCCTATCAGAATGAAGATTTAGCCTCAGGGCTTTCAAATTCAGAATTATCTCAGGAACGTCTTCTTTAACCCCTGGAATCGTTGAAAATTCATGAGCAACTCCTTCAACTTTTATTGAAGTTATGGCGGTTCCAACTATAGAAGATAACAAAACTCTTCGCATTGCATTACCTAGAGTGATCCCAAATCCTCTTTCTAATGGTTCAATTATTATAGTTGCTTCCCTCAATTGAGGATCAGAATATCTGACATCAACTTTACCGGGTCTTATTAATGTTTTCCAAGTATTCACTCGAACTACTCCAAAAATACAAAATTAATTTCTACGAGCCTTTGGTGGCCTACATCCATTATGTGGAAGTGGGGTTTCGTCAGTTATTGACGTAACAACAAAACCAGCTGTTTGAAGCGAACGAATCGCGGTTTCGCGACCAGCTCCTGGGCCTTTTACCACAACCTTGACGTTTTTAACTCCATGCTCT
>CAJOOW010000068.1 GCA_905236375.1 uncultured Alphaproteobacteria bacterium
AAACTCCTCATAGCCAACGACCTTTTTCAAAGCATCAAAGAACAGCTGTTCGCATTCCTGCTTCAGATCAAAATCAAAAATACCTGGACAATAACTCGACAAACAGTTCAGGAATTTAACACCGTTGCCGTAATCCAATCGGCAAGAAGGCTCAAGATGCTGGTATATTTCCCAAACGGATTCTTCAGGAAACTCCTTTAAGAGAATTCTACAGATTTTTAATGTCTTAATATCTTTTACTAAATCTTCCCTATCGACAATCGATTTCCATAAAGTCTTAGATTCAAAATGAACATAATCATTGAAATTTGATTTTATAATTTGATCTTTTATAAAGTTTTCTTTCAATTCATCGTCGCCGACAAATTTTTTAATTTTCTCGCTCTGAGCATCTCCCGATAACCGTTTTGAATCCGAAACTATTTCCGAAGACCATTGAACATCCGCTTCATCAACAAGCGTCGGAATTAACTCTTTTAATTCTCCACGAACAGCATCTTTGAACTTGATCATTAGCGCAATGGATTCAGGCGAAGTACTTTTGCCTCCATTTAAGGGAATCCAGTTTGCACTTTTTACCTTTGCAATTTCAGTTTCGCCTACACGAAACTGAACTCCATTGAGAGTTTTGAAAATCCAATTATAATAACGGCTCGCATCAAGCTGATTCTTTTCACATAAGTCAATCAAGTCATAAACAGCTCGACCACCTCTCCAAATCCTATCTTGTTTACCGCTCTTATCAAACCTGTCGTGCAACTTCGACGATATCGAATTATTTTCATTCATCACCAAAATATCTACAAGTCGCAGTTCCGTCGGGAATTCAGCAGGAAACTGAATCCCATTCAGGTTGTAAAAATTCACAGAAGGATCAAAACTGATATATTTGCCGCTTTCAGTCTTGTGCAATGGAATTCTACAAAACAAATCATCGTTTGCATCTATTTCCTTGAAAATATCTTCTCTATATCTCAAGAAAGGTTCTTGCTGCAGGAAGCCCAAATCGTCACTTTCACATTCCCTCAATTTATCGATGCAATCCCTTTTCCTGTATTTCGTTACAACTCTTCCAAATCCATTTTGTCTCTGCGTCAATTGGATACATTTATCAAGAATTCGTTCCTTACTTTTCGACAACGCAATAACATCTCGCGAAATTTTTCCTTGTTCCCTTAATTTTTCAAGTATTTCTTTCCATGGGGAACCCATTTCTTCTGATCTGTAATCAGCTTCCCTATTAGACAATCCATTTAGCAAGAACAGATAAAAACCTATTTTATTTTCATCAAATTCCTTGCGCACAAAAGCTTCATCTAAAGCTAGTTTCAAAAATTCATTTTTGACCTCAATGGAGCTAGTAAGATTTCTATGTAACGCCAAATGATTCTTTATATAGTCATCTTCTATACATTTCAGAATTCCATCATTATCACAAGCATAACATTTTATACCAAACCAATTGTTAGAGTCCAAAAACAGTCTTTTTTCTTCGGTCGAAATTAAATAGACTTTCCGTTCTCCAAGTAACTTCTGATAGCATTTCATGACTTGAGGAATTTCAGCATCTTCGTCTAGCTTGAACAGGGGTGTTTCAACTAATTCAGAACAACTCTTGCATTCTTCTTTGCCCTCTATATCCCTGACCAATATAATTTTTAAACAACAATGTTCTTTCCATGATAAACTTCTTATTGTATCAACACTTACAATATCCATCAAGATATCATGTTTTTCTCTATCTGTAATTAGCTCTTCAATAGTGAGCCAGTCCCTAAACTCGTTGGAAGCAAATTCTTTATTTGCCAATGGGTCAGCAGACGAGTTTCGGCTATTTGGAAGAATCATCAATGGATTTCCTTCACTCCACAGCCTTTCCCATTTGTCTTGTTCTAGAGAGTCTTTCTTTATATAGTATACAGGAATCTCAAAATTTTCTTTTAAATATTCGCAAAAAATCTTTGCATTATCAATGCAACTGAAATCCCCGTTCCGTCCACGCTCGTACAGAATCTTCTTAAGTCGATTTATTACCGAGCGAACATCTCGGTCCTTTATTTTCTTTCCAGAAAAATCCTGTAGGCAATTTTTGTTTAGTTCTACATAATCTTTTAGATATCTGGCACTTTCTAGCAATTCGCCATCAAACTGTTCTAGCGTCTTTGTAAATGACTCATTGTCAAAGCCATCTTCATAACTCATCAGGTATTCAGATTTGTCTTTTGGTCCAACAATGGCATAACAGGTATCATCCGAAATCACGCTTTCACACAATTTCTTATTTCTCAAAGCTTCACTTTGAGAAACATATATATATTTTAGTTCCTTCTCTTCCTGATCTTCATTCTCGGCAGTTTTGTCCCAATTCTGGTGTTCATACAAATACCAGGCATTCGACTCCGCCGCAACATCAAACCGATTGAACAGGCTGTATCTCGACGCAATCTGTCTACAGAACAAGTCGTTTTG
>CAJOOW010000069.1 GCA_905236375.1 uncultured Alphaproteobacteria bacterium
AATTTGACATGGAAAAAGATTGTGATTTAACATAAAAGCGGTTAGCAGTGATCTTGCTAACTAAACAATAACCTTTTCAGAAAACTTCGTGATGAATTTGTTACTTACAAGATCTTTTCTGAAGCTATTCAAACATTCTACGCGGCCAAGGCATAGTGAATGAAAGAGCATTATGCGACCGAAAACAACAAAAAGAGTAACTGCACCGATTTGAAAGTTAGAATGGGCCGATACCGTTTAGTCGCATCGAAACCTGTATCAAATCGGGAAGATATAAATAAACTATTTTTTAACTTTTTCTTGTTAAACTTTTAATAGGGCTCTATATAAAAAACAAAGAAGTGGTATCAAAAGTTAGAACAGTTGCATTTGTTGGCATGAAGCCAATTGAGATAACAGTTGAAGCTCAGATTTCTCCAGGACTTGCTTCGTTTTGTATCGTAGGCTTGCCTGATAAAACTGTTGGAGAAGCCAAGGAACGCATCAGATCCGCATTTTTTCAGCTTGGAATTGGATTCCCAGCAAAAAGAGTCATAATAAATATGGCCCCTGCGGACATTCCAAAGGCTGGCTCCCATTATGATCTCCCAATAGCTCTGGCTATTCTCGGCGCAATGGAAGTAATTGACACTTCGATGCTAGAAAACACCATATCAATTGGCGAACTCGGGCTTGATGGAACCTTGTCTCATGTTTCCGGCGCTATCTGTGCTGCAATGTTAGCAACAGAAAACGATCTTTCCCTTATCTGTCCAAAAGCTTGCGAAAATGAAGCTCTTTGGAGTGGGAATAAAAGCATCATAGCAGCCCCAAATATAACATCTCTGGTTAATCATCTGACAGGGGTTTCTCAGATAAGTTCGCCTCAAGTTTCAAATCTGAAACAAAATGAAATGAATTTCGGAATCGATATGGCTGATGTTTACGGTCAGATGTTTGCTAAACGAGCGATTGAAATTGCAGCATCCGGAGGTCACAATGTTTTGATGATTGGCCCTCCAGGATCTGGAAAGTCAATGCTTGCCTCAAGAATGCGGACTATCCTTCCTCTTCTTTCTTCAAGCGAAGCACTAGAAACAACATGCATTTACAGTCTTGCTGGAATGTTGCCAAAAGAAGGATTGATCTATCAGCCTCCTTATCGCGATCCTCATAATTCAGCCTCATTAATCTCAATAGTCGGAGGAGGAACTGATGCAAAACCTGGCGAAATTTCTCTCGCTCATAATGGGATCTTGTTTATGGATGAATTTCCAGAATTTCAAAGATCTGTCATTGAAGCTCTCCGTCAGCCAGTAGAGACCAACATGATAACAATTTCAAGAGCAAAGGAACACATAACTTATCCGGCAAATATTCAATTAGTTGCAGCTATGAACCCTTGCAAATGTGGCTATTTTGGGACTCCTGGAAAACAATGTTCAAAGGCCCCAAGATGCGCCTTGGAATATAGAAACAGAATTTCAGGGCCAATCTTGGATAGATTTGACATAGTGATTTATGTCAACAGCGTTAAAGTTTCAGAGCTTTTTGAAAATACCCCAAGAGAAAACTCAAAAACTATTCGAGACAGAGTTTCAAAGATCCGCGAATTGCAAAAAATCAGAGCTCAGAAATATGATATCAATTCGCTTTATCTTAATGGGAAAGCCCAGAGCAAATATCTCGAAGATATAACGAAACTTGATAATGATTCGAAGAGCTTTTTTCAAAAAGCAATTGAACATTCAAATCTTTCAGCAAGAAGTTGCCATAAGATCTTGAGAGTCGCCAGGACAATAGCCGATATGGAAAATGCAGATACGATAAAAAAAGAACATCTCTCTGAAGCTTTGCAATACCGGTTATTGGATATAAGATAAAAGAACTGGTAAGAGCAACATTTTAAACCACAACATTCACGATTTTGTTTTTAACTACAATAATTTTCTTCAATGTTTCACGTGAAACATTTTCTCCAAGCAATTCAAAAGCTTTTTCTTCTAGGATTGAATTTTCAGAATCTTTTTCAACCTCAAAAGTTCCGCGAAGTTTGCCATTAAGCTGAACTGCAATTGTGACATTATCGACAGAAGCCAATTTCTCATCAATTTCCGGCCAAGTTTCATTTCGAATAGGTATTGCTTTTTTCAGAATATCCCACATTTCGTGGCAGATATAAGGAGTTATTGGAGAAAAGATCTTGATGAAAGCCTCAAAAGCAAAGGTTAAAGACTTTGCGGATTCTGTTGTTATATTTGACTCGATTTCATTAAAAAACTCTCGAGCCAAAGCAACAGCTTTGTTTAAAGCAACCAATTCATAACTTTCTGTAATCTTCTTCAGGTATATATGCGATGTTTTAAGCAATGTTTCAGAACCTGTTGCATTTTCTTTGATCTTTGCTGAAACCTTGTTAAAAACCTTCCAAATTCGATTCAAAAATCTCCAGGCACCATCGAGAGCGTCGGTATTCCAGTCGAAATCTTTTTCAGGAGGAGTATCAGAAATTATGAAAAGTCGAACAGCATCAACTCCATGAGAATCGATAATCTTTTGCGGACTGACAGTATTTTTCTTCGACTTACTCATCTTTTCGGCAGAAAGTTCTGTAACTTCATTGCCATCTGAATCTGTTAATTTGCCATCCGAAGATTTTTGAACTTCATCAGGATAAACCCAATCTCCTTTTGAATTTTTATAAAGCTTGTGACAAACCATTCCTTGAGTTAAAAGGCGTTTAAATGGAATCTTGGCATTTAAATATCCCATGTCCCTCAAAACCAACATAAAGAATCTGGCATAGAGCAAGTGAAGAACGGCATGTTCAATTCCCCCAATGCAAATATCAACAGGCATTGCAATATTGGCAATTTCCTTATTGATCGCCGTTTCATTATGCGGATCAAGATATCTCAAAAAATACCAAGAAGATTCAAAAAAAGTATCCAAAGTGTCTGTTTCTCTCAGAGCATCTTTTCCACAAACTGGACATTTAACATGTTTCCAAGTTGGATGTTTTTCAAGCGGATTTCCTTTTCCATCGAATTTAACATCTTCTGGCAATAAAACAGGCAAAGGAGCCGGAACATCACCGCAATGTTCGCAATGAATGATAGGAATTGGGCATCCCCAATATCTCTGTCTTGAAACGAGCCAATCTCGAAGTCGATATGTCGTTTTTCCCTTGCCAATCCCCATTTCTTCAAGATGTTTTATCATGAAAGCCTTGGCTTCAGCTGTTTCCATTCCATTAAGATACTCGGAATTTATGTGTTTCCCATCGCCTGTATATGGCAAAGACTCCGATGCTTCAATAACTGGAATTATCGGAAGATGATATTTCTTAGCAAAATCAAAATCCCTTTCATCATGGGCTGGGCAAGCAAAAACCGCTCCTGTTCCATAATCGATTAAAACAAAGTTTGCAATATAAACAGGAAGTTTCTCGCCATCAATAACTGGATGCTTAACATAAATTCCAGTAAAAAATCCTTTCTTTTCAGCTTTTTCTAGAGCTTCTTCTGTTGTTGCCGTTTTTTTGCATTCAGTTATGAAAGCAGCTATTTCTGGATTTGATTCTGCCAATTTTTGTGAAATTTCATGATCTGGAGAAATAGCTATAAATGAAGCGCCAAACAGAGTGTCAGGTCTTGTTGTAAAAACCTTTATCTTTTCACCATTGTCAGTGCGCTCAAAATTAATTAAGGCTCCATTTGATTTTCCAATCCAATTTTCCTGCATTTTTAGAACCTTTTCAGGCCAAAATCCTTCGAGATCTTTTAACCCTTCAAGCAATTCCTCAGCATAATACGTTATCTTGATAGACCATTGTTCAAGCATCTTTTTTTCAACATCAGCGCCAGATCTCCAGCCTTTTCCATTTATAACTTGTTCATTTGCAAGGACTGTTTGATCAACAGGGTCCCAATTCACATATGATTTTTTGCGATAAACCAAACCTTTTTCAAACATATCCAAAAAAATCTTTTGTTCTTTTGAATAATATTCCTCAGAACATGAGCTGATTTCGCGAGCCCAATCATACATAAATCCGAGGGGTTTCAGTTGCTTCTTCATGCTCTCAATATTATCATCCGTCCATTTTTTTGGATGGCCTCCTTCTTTCATTGCAGCATTTTCTGCGGGCATTCCAAATGAGTCCCATCCCATTGGGTGAATCACTGAGAAACCAAGCATTTTTTTATATCTAGCAACAACGTCTCCTATCGTATAATTTCGAACATGTCCCATGTGTAATTTTCCAGAAGGATATGGAAGCATTTCAAGAACATAATAAATTTTATCTTTATTTTGCCTGAGTTCTTCATTAGAAACAGAATACTCCTGAAAGAATTTCATCCATTTTTTTTCAGTTGCCCGAAAATTATATATGTTCTCTGACATGGCTTTGATTTGTTCCGATAACGCCTGCATTGGTGATTGTATTGCACAACGTCGTTTTTATCAAGCCTCATATGATTTTTAATCTTGTTACAAATATTTTTTCTGAACATTAACAACGAGTTAAAATTTTTAAGATCTTAATAATTTATTAACAATTACATTATAAAATGAATAGAAAAGAAAAAGAGGAAAGAAAGATGAAATTTCTAAATCTAGCAATACTATTAATAACGGTAGTAGGCGTTGATATCGCGTTCTCATCTTCAATTGATGGTTTCGAAGAAAATCACGAACGTTTTTATCACAGCTATAAGATAAACAAATCCCTAATGCTTGAAGGATTTAATTTCGATATCCCTCTGGAATCAGCAATAGCTTCGCTAGAGTCTTCTGGAAAGATGTATCGAGAATTGTCTCTTAAAGTTAATTGTTCAAACTGGCTGCCACTTGGAGGAGTTTTTGTAAACATGAAAAGTTTTCAAAAACTCTCAACACTCGGGATAGAACAAATCTTCGTAGAGATTAATGACAATATTTTAAAATGGTCAAAAAAATTCGATATAAGAATTAATGGCAATATTCTTTGTGTTCCAAGACGACTTTTTGTTAAAGATTCTGGAACTGCTAGCGAGGATGCATACATTGAATTCGCTATGGGAAATTGGATTTTTAATATTTTATAAAAAAATAACGAGCTAGTTTACGATCCTTTCTTTACATGTGTAGTAGGGCCGAATATAAGATATAAAAATGAATCATATATGCATTTAAACCAAGTAGCCTGTTTTATTTCTCTTTTTGATCTAATGACTTTAACAATTGGATTTTGAAAAAGATCGATGCAATAGAAAACAACTCCCAAGTCGTCTCCAATGTTAACAGGCGCTCTAACAATTGTTCTGTATCGTATGATTTTTTCAATCTTCTTAGGTAATTTGTTTGACATCAAGATTTTATGAGAAATCGCTCCGAGATTTATTTCATGTTGGCAACCATATAGTATGGGGATTTTGATTTCTTTAGAATTCTTATTCGGTGCATTAACTTCAAAAAATTGATCGAGCCACTCTTTGACCTTCAAAACATCCGAAACAAGTCCTTCTATCGAAAGGCCATAAATTATTCCTATAAAAATTATTCCATTAGGATTTTTATAATAAAAACAACACCCAGCGTTAGAACCATCTGATTCGATTTTATACAACTTTAAACCGGAAAATTCCTCCAAATCGTCATAAAGCTCTTTATTGCTTGTCAGTGCTGATTCAAATGTCTTTATCATATCTCGGAGATTTGATTTACCTTTTGG
>CAJOOW010000070.1 GCA_905236375.1 uncultured Alphaproteobacteria bacterium
AGGGTTGACCGGTCCAGAGCCGGTAGTTCTACCGCTAAACTATCTCCCAATCTCCTTTTATCATACATAATTTTTTGCATCTTTTCAAGAAAACCGAGTTTTTCCGTTTTCGTTAACAAAAAATTAACATATATCGTTTAGAATTTAATATGGATGGATAGGATTTTCATACCGCAATGCATTCGGAGAGAATATGAAGATTTTCAATGGAATCAGAAAAAGGAAATTAAGATTTGATATTCTCGCGACATTTTCTATGTTGCTGTGCATCACTGTTGCTTGTGAAATTTTCTATTCCAACAATGCAAACAAAGAAATCATATTAAGGCTCGAAAAAGATCACTATTCCAAAAAAGTCGCTGAGATGTCCTCTAAGTGGCTAAATTCCTACTTTAAACAAATCGAATTGATCATAAGCATATTATCAAAAAATGATGTTTTTGTTAATGGCAAGCTGGGATTTGCAGATTTTGAAGAATTGTTTAAAGAGGGGCTTGAAAAAACGCCTTTTGCTTTAAGTTATTATGTTGGATTTAAGGATGACACGTATTTGCAGGTTTTTCATCCTAATAATACGCATCAACTTAACACATTTCGTTCGAATCCTTCTAAAGCTCTTCCCGATTATGTTTCATATGCCATCCAGCGAATGGAGAAGAAGGATGGTTTAAAGATTTCAGAAAGCTGGGATTATTTTGATAAAGATTTTTCTCATATCACTAATGAATATCTTGAAAATGCATCTTTCGTTCCCAAAAAAAGAGTATGGTATATCCATGCCGAGCAAGAAAAAAAGCCGATTTGGACTGATGTTTATGTTTTTGAAATAACACATCTTCCTGGAATTACAGTTGCAAGTCCTATTATTGAAGAAAAAACAGGGGAAGTTGAGGGAGTAATTGCTGTTGATTTTGTTATTGAGGAATTTAAAGAACTTTTATCAACAGTGAAAGCGACAGAAAGATCTAGCGTTCGTTTGATTAATAGCAAAAATGAAATTGTCGCATCAACTTTTGATGATGATAAATTTAAAACAGAGGAAAATGGAACAGTAGTTCTTCCCAAGATTGTTGATACAGATGATGAGGTTTTAGCTGGGGCAGCAAAAGGACTTCTTGGAACAAATGATTCTCATGTTACGCATAAAGCGCCAAACGGAGCTGAGTATGTTGCTTATATGCAAAAACTTGATAGAGTTCCTTTTTCCCTGCTTATGATAACGCCACTTGCTGACTTTACCGATGATTTTGATCAGATTAGTCACAGCATGGCTCTTTTATCCATTTTGATTTTCCTAATTGCTTCAGGAGTCGTATTTTGCTTTTCGAGAACTCTTTCAAAACCTATTACTGAACTCTGCAAATCTGCCACAGCCATTGGTGCTATGAATTGGAATCATTATTCTATTCCTCCAAAATCAAGGTTATTGGAAATAAGAGATCTTTCATCTGCTATGGATTCGATGCGACTTAGCATTTTTACGTTTTCTAAATATGCACCAAAAGATTTAGTTAAGAAATTATTAAAAAATGAAACAAAAGCTGAAATAGGAGGAAGAACAAGAGAAGTAACCATGTTTTTCTCAGATATTGAAAAATTCACTACAGTTTCCGAGAAGCTTCCAGCAGAATATCTTGTTCTTCATCTTTCGGAATACTTTAACGAATTAACAAACAACATCATATCTCATCAAGGAACAATTGATAAATATATTGGAGATTCAATAATGGCTATGTGGGGAGCTCCAAATTCTGATGAAGATCAAGTTATGCATGCTTGTGAAGCTGCTTTGGATTGCCAAAGAATTCTTGATGAATTAGCAAAAAAATGGCAACCTCTCGGAAAGCCGCCACTTCCAACAAGGATCGGCCTTCATACAGGACAAGCAATCGTTGGAAATGTTGGTTCCGCAGATAGAATGAATTTTACGGCTATAGGAAGTACTGTTGACATAGCCTCTAATTTGGAAGGCGTTAATAAAATTTATGGAACGAAAATTTTGGCATCTGGAGCAGTCGAAGAAAAAGCTAGAAGCAAGATTCTTTTTAGGATTATCGATAAAATAGCATTTGAGGGAATAAATTCTGATATCACTATATATGAACCTCTTTGTGCTTTAAAAAATGCAAATGATATGTATTATGATTTAATGGAACTTTGCACAAAATCCAAAGAAGCATTTGAATTATTTCAAGCTCATAAATTTGAAGAAGCTCTAAAGCTTTATAAAGAAATTATGAAACTGTTTCCAGAAAGGAAAAGTTCCGTTCTCCCTCTTGTTGAGCGCTGTGAAAAATTTATAAAAACTCCTCCTAAAAATTGGAACGGAGTTAATTTTCTTGGAGATAGATGATGAAAATGCATATTTTTGAAAATATAAAGCTAAGGTATGGAATTCTTGCTATTTTCTCATCTTTATTGTGTTTGGTTGTCGTTTCTGAAATTTTCTATTCTTCAAAGGCGCACAAAGAACTTGTTTTGCGATTTGAAAAAGATCACTATTCAAAGAAAATTTCACAAATGGCAGCGAATTGGTTGAATTCTTATTTTAAACAGATCGAACTTGTTGTCAGCATACTTTCACGAAATAGTGTGATAGATGAAGTCGGAAATTTGAACTTCAATGATTTTGAAGAGTTGTTCAAAAAAGGACTGACAGAAACTCCATTTACCACTGGGTTTTATGTGACTTTTAAAGATGGTTCTATGCTCCAAATTATGAAATTGAATCATCTAGATGGGAAAATGTTCTATAGAACAGAACGTGAAAAATCTCTGCCAAGTTATGCTTCTTATGCTTTAAGAAGGTTGTTTGGAGATGATCAAGGAAGGGAACATTGGGAATATTTAAATAGTGATCTATCATTGATAAGCAAAGAAATTGAGGAGGATACTACTTATGATCCGAGAAAAAGAGGCTGGTATACCCAGGCAGCTCAGAGTAGTATTCAATTTCAAGACAATATACATATTACTTGGAGTGACGCGTATGTATTTAATTCAACAAGACGTCCAGGAATTACTGTCTCAAGGCCAATTGTTACGAAAAATGAGGCAGAAATTGACGGGGTTTTATCAGTTGATTTTGATCTTGAAGAGTTTAAAAAGCTTTTGGTAAATATCAAGCCAACTGAGAAATCCAGTGTTCGTTTAATAAATAATAAAAATGAAGTACTAGCATCAACTTTTGGGGATGACACATTTAAAATTGAAAAAAATGAAACTGTTGTTCTTCCTAAAATTACAGAGACCCAAGATGAAATCTTAAAAAAAGCTGCGGAGAAGCTTTTAGCAACTGATGAAACTATCAGCGCTTATAAGATCAAAAACGGGAAAGAATATTTGGCGTCTATGCAAAAATTGAATGATGTTCCTTTTTCAATCCTCATGATAACTCCTCAATCTGATTTTATAAGCAGTTTTGAAGCTGTTCAAAAAAGCATGTTCTTGATATCGATTTTTGTCTTTTTGGCCTCATCACTGGCCGTTATATGGTTATCCAGGCGTATTTCAGATCCAATTGCCAAATTATGTAAATCGGCTATGGCTATTGGAAACATGGACCTCGAGAACTATCCAATGCCTCCAAATTCCGATATTTTAGAAATCCAAGAGCTTTCAAAGGCTGTCGATTCAATGAAACTTAGCATTTCGACATTTTCAAAATATGCTCCAAAAGACTTGGTTAGAAAGCTTTTAAGCACCGAAACAAAAGCTGAAATCGGAGGAAAAACAAAAGAAATAACATTATTTTTCTCTCATATTGACAAATTTGCTTTAGTTTCTGAAAGACTTCCTGCTGAATATCTAATTTTCCATTTATCGGAATATTTTGATGAACTTACCAAGATAATAATGGAAAATCAAGGAACAATAGACAAATACATGGGGGATTCTATAATGGCATTATGGGGAGCTCCGAATCCTGACGAAGATCAAGTTATGCACGCTTGTGAGGCTGCTTTAAATTGCCAGGAAATTTTAAAAAAGTTAGAGAAAAAATGGGATCCGCTCGGGAAACCGTCACTTCCAACAAGAATAGGACTTCACACTGGGCAAGCTATTGTTGGAAATATCGGCTCTGAAGACAGAATGAATTTTACCGCGATTGGAGATTCAGTAAATATTGCCTCGCGTTTAGAAGGAGCTAATAAGGTTTATGGAACGAAAATTTTGGCATCTGAATTTGTTGAAGAAAAGGCAAGAAGCAAGATTCTTTTTAGAGTTATCGATCGAATAGCGGTCAAGGGAAAGAACTTTGGAATTACGATTTATGAACCAATTTGTTCTATCAAAAACGCGGATGATAAGTATTATAAGTTGATGGAGCTCTGCTCAAAATCTAAAGAAGCATTTGAATTATTTCAAGCCAGAAAATTTAAGGATGCATTGAGACTTTATCTGGAGTTGGCAGAATCTTTCCCGGAGAGAATACAATCAATTACGCCAACTATTGAGCGTTGCAAACAATTTATTAAGACTCCACCATCGAGAGATTGGGATGGAATAAATTATCTGACAAAAAAATAAAAATAAATGTTTTAACATGTTGAAATGAAATAAGATTTCAATCTTCAATGCAGGATTTTAGGCAATGGATTCCAACTATTGTTACCTTAACATAAATGGGCAATGCATTAATACGCAATTCTGGAAAGAAAAAATTTTTATATTAGTAATTTTTTTGTTGCATTATCTTTCGTTTTATATTAAAAATGTATACATGATAATTGTTATTTTAACTACAATGGAGTTTTAAAATGTCAGAAAACCTAAACCCTCAAGAAGTTATGGCGTATGTTACAGAAATTGCTTCCGCCTATTTATCTCTCAATGAAGTTCAATCAGAAGAACTTCCAGAGGTTATTAAAAAGATTTTTTCAGGTGTTGTCGATGTTATGAGAGAAGCGACGAGTTTGAAGAATCGTCCAGCATTAACGCCTGCTGTTCCTGTTGAGGAATCAGTTCACGACGATTATATTGTTTGTCTCGAAGATGGAAAAAAGCTTCAAATGCTAAAAAGACATTTAAGCACTGTCTACAATATGACCGTTGAACAATACAGAGAAAGATGGGCTCTTCCACCTGATTATCCAGCTGTTTCGCCAAACTACGCAAAAAGACGTAGCGAAATTGCTAAGACGACAGGTTTGGGAAGTTCAGGAGGCAGAAAAAAGCTAAAAGTTGCTTAAATCTGCACTTAATGTATAAATAATAATTGCCTCAGCAAGGCTTCTTGCTGAGGTTTCTTCTTATGGAACGAAACAAATTTTTAAAAACTTTTGAATAAAATTTTATCAAAAAATAAACAATATTTTTAAAAAGTTAATGTAACTAGAATTTTAATATCATGAAACAAAAAATAATTTCTAAAAAACTTAACATTTTTTGTTGACTTATTTATTTTAATGTTTATAATAGCGTTTTGTCAGGAGATGATAGGTTTTTTAATTTTATGAAGCAAACGAAGTTTTTGCTAGCACTGTTGATGATTTCTGCGACACACGACAGCATGGCGACGGCTCCAATAAATGAGACGCAGCCGTTGTTGGTTGAAGAGCAGAAGTTGGATACGATGCTTAATTTGAATAGAAATCGAAAAGAATTGAAGAAAGATTGGAAGCGATTGACTGAACCGCAAATTAAGCAATTAGCACGTGAAGCGGCTGATCGAGGTGAGAACAGTAAGAAGCTGAATAAAACGTTACATGATATTTTTTCATCTGGTTGCTGTTCAGGAAGTAAGTTACCAAAAGCAGCCGAGGATTTTTTGGATGAAGTTGCGAGGATACAAGCGGAACGGAGCAAGACTCCTCCGCCGAGTGACTTAGCACTACATCCGGTTTTTGTCTTTAATCGAGCCGATGGAGCGGCAACTGTTTCTTCAAGTTCATCGAATCTAGAACAGGTGAGCACACCGCAGACACAGAATAGACCTCGTTCCAGAAGCGTTAGTTTCGCAGATTTTCAGAGATCTTTATCACCAGCTCCAATTGTATCACAACAGCAAAGTACAAATTCGGATTTTGTGACTCAAGACCAAGTAGAGAAGGCAATAACAGCGACGAGTGAAAAATTTCTTGCTGAGATACAGCGAGTTAGATCTGCATCCCAAGGCAGAATAAATGCTCTACAAGAGCAAGTTAAATCTCTATCGCAATCATTAGAAAAGGCGCAAGTCGCGACCGCAACGAGGATAAAAGAAATAACAAGCCAGCTGGAAATAGCTGAGGGTATATTGGCGCAGCTTCAGCAAGAAGAAGAAGAAGTTCACGCGCCGAAAAAGCTGGAACGACAAGATGACACGGATTCCGATCCAGATAAAACAAGATTAACTGAATTATCTGGGCGAATAAAGGCGCTTGAAGACGCCATTAGGCTAGATCAAGCTAAAGACATCTGGACCAAGAATGGCATTGCGAGAAGGATTGATTTTCTATCGCAAGCATTCAGAGCCCTGAATGCGCTAGCAAATACTCACTATCAAAGTGAGTATGCAGACCTGTTAAAAAAGAAAGGAAAGGAATAGAAAAAATGAAAAAACTAATACTAACAACATTACTATTGACGACAATGAATATATACGGCATGGACCCTGTAGAGCCAACATTAAGTTCGCCAGGGGGGGACAGGGCGAAAGTACTACTAGAGGCCAAGATAGCACGTCTAAAAGTGCAACGAGAGGCAAAAAAACGGGGCCAACAGGCGCTGGCCTCCTTAAAATCTGAAAAAAAGGCCCTTACAAAAGCAAAGGCGAATGTAGAAAGCGAACTTACGATGGCAAAGATCGCTGCGCTCAAAGCTGAAGTCACCCAAAAGATTCAATTAGAAGCCCGCGAATATGCAGAAACTGCATTGCTGAACAAAGATGAAGAGATCTCCTCAATCATGAAAGGACATGAATACGAAGAACAAGTATATGGCACTTGTGAAGCGGTATTATTTCGGTATAAGGAAAAATGTTCTAAAAAAATAGATAGCATAGAATTAGGCAGCATATTATCGACGATCGGTAAAAACACAACAACGGCTGACGAATTCGTAAAAACTCAAGAAACTGCAATATCAAAAATAAAAAACGAATATGCCACAAACATAGTACACAGTTATGAAAATAAACTAAAAGCCGATTTAGGACAAATGCTTTCTGAGAAGCAAG
>CAJOOW010000071.1 GCA_905236375.1 uncultured Alphaproteobacteria bacterium
CACTAGCTCTAAATCCGATTTTTTCGTCGGATTTAATAAGAATCCTTCTTCCTTATCGTATCCGACTCTGCATCCAGCTACAGGGCCAAGAAATGCTGCTCCTGATATTGAAATAGCAGCAGATGCCCCAATTAAAGCAGCAATATCAGGCGAACATTCTGGATCATAACTAACAGTCGTACAAATAACCTGAACTTCATTCAAAAATCCATCTTGAAAGAGAGGTCTGATTGGCCGATCGATCAATCTCGAAATCAAAGTTTCACGTTCAGAAGGTTTTCCCTCTCTTTTTACAAAACCTCCTGGAATTTTCCCTGCCGCATAAAATTTTTCTTGATAATTTATCGTTAAAGGGAAAAAGCTTGCATCTTCCGTTATCTTTTTTGCATAAACGCATGTGCAAATAACCGTCGTTTGACCATATTTAACAACGACTGCTCCATCAGCTTGTCTTGCTATTTTCCCCGTTTCAATTGTTAATTCTTTTCCACCCCAATTTATCGTTTCACTTGTTACCGAAAACATTAATAACCTTTCTCAAATTTCAGTCACAGCGACTGAAAAAATAACTAACTTTATTTATTTATACGAACCATGGTAACACAAATCGCGACATATTAGAATCATAGAAATTTAAAGAAGCCCTAATATGTGATGAAAAAATAATATCAAGTAGCATAAAAAATGCTACTTTGAACTAAATAACTTGTCTTATTTAAAATTCTGCTACATTTTGTAACATTTTCAGCTGTTCTTTTCGTGATAACATTAAAAAGTAAGCTTTCAGAAAAAGTTCTCAATGCTTTTTGATCACGAATCAGCATGGGCTGATGAACAAATCTATAATAAAATTTATGAAAACTCCATAAAATTTCCAAATGAGTTCTGGACTCATCATATCAAGGATATTTCATGGCAAAAAGAACCAGATTCAGCATTTGATGAAATTTCAGAAAAGTGGCTTAGTGGTGGAATATCCAATGTTTGCTATAATTGTGTCGATCGACATGCCTTAAAAAATCCAAATAAACCGGCGATAATTTGGTATGGCGATGAAGAAAACGATCGTCGTGAAATATCGTTCAGCAAACTTTTAGATATTGTAACCAAAATTGCATCAATTTTGAAAAGTCGTGGAATTAAAAAAGGAGATGTTGTCGGAATTTATATGCCAATGGTTCCAGAAGCAATAGCTGCTATGTTGGCATGTGCCAGAATTGGAGCAATTCATTTGGTTATTTTTGCTGGATTTTCAGCTGAAGCTTTAGCATATCGCTTATCAAGTGCCAATGCAAAAGTACTTTTAACGATAAATGCATTCAAAAGAGGAGGGAAAGAAGTCAATCTCTCAAAAAATTTTGATCTGCTAAAATCAGATATCAAAATCATTAATCTCGAAAATTTGGAAAATTATAAGGTAGAGCTGACGAATGAAATTAATTGGCAAAATTCAGAAGATGATCTATTTATCCTCTATACATCAGGCTCTTCAGGGAATCCAAAAAAAATTGTCCATTCTGCTTTGCCGTATATGCTCTATGTCACCACTACTTTTAAAATAATATTTGGAATTAAAGAAGATGACGTTTATTTTTGCACATCTGATATTGGCTGGATAACTGGACACAGCTATATAACTTATGCTCCTCTTTTTTATGGTTTGACAACTGTAATATTCAGTGGGAGCCCGACGTATCCAACGGCAGATAGGTATTGGAAAATAATTGAACAAGAAAAAGTTTCGATTTTTTATACGGCCCCTACGGCAATCAGGTCTCTCCAAATGTTTAATAAAAAATTTGTCAAAGATCATGATCTTTCCTTGCTCAGAATCCTTGGAAGTGTTGGAGAACCGATTAATAAATCAGCTTGGAAATGGTATTTTGAAACTGTTGGAAACAAAAAATGCCCTATAATGGACACTTGGTGGCAAACGGAAACGGGCGGAATTGTAATTGCTCCTCTTCGATCGTTACATCAAAAACCAGCAGTTGCCGGAAGACCATTTTTTGGAATTAAGACAAATATAATTTATAGCGAATTAATCATCGAAAACAAATGGCCTGGAATTTGTAAAACTTCAAAATCTCATGAAGTTTTCAAAACAGGAGATGGCGCAATTTATGATGGCAATGATATTAAAATAAGTGGCCGAATGGATGATGTTATAAATATTTCAGGTCATAGATTGGGGACTGCTGAATTTGAGTGTGCGATAAATAAAATCAACGAAGTTAAGGAATCCGCGGTTGTCGCAGTTCCTGATGAAATTAAAGGTCAAACAGCTTTTGCATTTGTTGTTCTAAATGATAACAAAAATTCAATTCCAGATATTATCAAAAAAATTATAAAATCGACGAGGAACATAATAGGACCAATTGCAAAAGCAGACTTTGTAGCATTCGTTCCGGATTTGCCAAAAACTCGTTCTGGGAAAATCGTAAGGCATCTTCTTAGAGATGTAGCAAACAACCGAAAAAATCTTTCAGAAATCCATTCTGTAGCCAATCCAAAAGCTATTGAATTTGCCAAGATTGCTGCTAGTCAAGCAATCTTTTGCCCGGATATGTGTAGGTTGTGATTGTCATTGACAATTTCAGGTTTATCTCTTAGAATGACGTTTTAAGCAGACTTTTTTAAACTAATGAAAAATTTAAGATTTTCTTCATTTCTGAGATATTCAATTCCTGGAACAATATGGGCAATTGGCATTTCCTCTTTGCTAATTAATCTTTCGACTTCAGTTATTCAAAATGGGACGGCAGTATATCTTAGATCTGTCTTGGGAGTTGCTGTTTCAACCGTTGGATTAGTTGAATCAATTGTTGAGTTTATTGCAAACTCATTAAAGATCTTTTCAGGAATCATCAGTGATTATTTGCGACGCAGAAAACTTCTTATGGTCATTGGCTTTGCTTTCTTGACAATTTCAAAGCCTCTTTTAGCGATTTCCAAAACGGTTACAGGGGTTCTAATTTCAAGAACAATTGACAGAATAGGAAATGGGATTCAAGCAACTCCGAGAGATGCTTTAGTTTCAGATGCCGCTCCAAAAGAATCAAAAGGAGCTTGCTATGGCCTGCGACAAAGTCTCTCTGTTGTCGGATCAACTCTTGGTGGAGTCTTTGGTTATATCGTTATGAAACTATCAAATGATAACTTTCAATTGTTGTTTTCTTTGGCTGCAATTCCTGCAGCTTTCGCCACAATCATTTTAATCTTATTTGTTAGAGACAAACTCAATCTTGGAAATAAAGAATCAAAAAGAAAAATAAGGCTAAAAGATGCAAAATTACTCGGAAGGAGATTCTGGATTTTGATGATTGTCGTAGCAATATTTATGTCAGCCAGATTTGGGGAGTTTTACATAGCTCTTCACGCTAGTGAAAACTTAGGAATGCCAAAAGCTGATATTTATTGGATAACAATAATATTTAACCTTTTTACAACAATAGCAGCATTTCCAACGGGAAAGCTCGCAGATAGCATGAATAAAGTTAATTTACTATTTATAGGATTTTTAACTCTCTTTGCAGCAGATATGAGTATTGGTTATGCTTCGAGTATATTCTGGATTTTTATGGGAACCGCCTTATGGGGGATTCAAAGAGGAATGACCGAAGGAATCTTTGCAATCTTGGTTTCAGATTATGTCCCAAAAGATTTGAGAGGAACAGGATTTGGGGTTTATTATATAATAGTCGCTGTTGCTACTTTTTTAGCTACGAATCTTGCGGGGAAAATAGCCCAAAAAGGAGGCGAAGCAGGTGCATTTTTGTCAGGATCACTGATTTGTTTAGTGGCGATATTAAGCCTAATAACCCTCAGAAAAATTTTATCAGAGCCACAGGATAAAGTTCCAAACCCACAAGATCAAGCAGCTTGAAGGACGACCTCTAATCTTTTAACGGCTTCGGATTCCTCAATATCTTCAACGAGCGAAATTTCTCTAGCTAGTCGTTCCATCGCTTGTTGATATATCTGTCTTTCGCTGAATGATTGCAAATTTTCTCCGCCTTCTTTATAGAGTTCACGAATGACTTCTGCAATAGACATAGGATCACCAGAATTGATTTTGCTTTCGTATTCCTGAGCTCTTTTGCTCCACATCAGACGTCTTTTTTTGCTTTTCTGTTGTAACGATTCAAAAACGCTTTTCATATCAG
>CAJOOW010000072.1 GCA_905236375.1 uncultured Alphaproteobacteria bacterium
ACGATTGCTTAAGATGGATATTTTTACTGATCTTAAGATGACAATTTCTTAAGTTCAACCTCACCTGGCTTCTTCCAGGAAAGAAGAAGAGATTCCAGATCATAATATTCTCTCAATTCTGGCTTAAAAAGATGGACCTCAATCCCAGAAGCTTCGATCATAACCCACCCGGATTGTGCTGTGCCTTCAATAATGGGATGAAGTTTGTTATCCTTTAAAAATCGATATATATAATCAGCAACAGCTTGAGTATGGCGAGATGATGTCCCAGATGCCACAATGCAAGAATCAGATAGTCTAGCTTCATTTTGCGATAAATCGATTTCGACTATATTTTCAGCTTTTTTCTCATCAAGCAATTTTATAATCCCTGATTTTATCATTGAGATATCAAGAGCCATTAGTCCTCTTTCTTTGAATCGCCACCTAAGGCGAATTTATCAATTAATTTTTCAAGGTTTACAGCTGATCGAGTCAATTCGACTTCCTCATTTGGTTTTAATTTTTCATCAGAAAAGCCAGCTGCTATTGAAACGAATTTGTTTCCCATTAAACCGTCAGTAGTGATAGAAAGAGAGCTATCCGTCGGTATCTTTATTGAATCTTTTATCAACAATTCAATCTTTGCCTGATAATTTTCATCCAACCTTAGGCTTTTTACAATTCCAACCTTTATTCCATTCATTTTCACATCAGACCCAGCAGCAAGTCCGCTAACATCATCGAAGCGAGCTGTTATAACATAACCTTCCTTAATCTTTTCTCCACTAGAAACATAAGCGAAATAAATGAAGAATACTGCAACAATCAAAACAACTGCGCCTATAATTGATTCTAATACATTCCCTTTCATGATTCTCCAGAATTAAAAAATGCTCTCCTCTTTTTTTATTCTACCATAATTCATGTATTTTCTCCAATATTTCCTTCAAAGAAATGTTTTCTGCAAAGAGATATATACTTTTCATTTCCTCCTATCTCAACTTGCTGTCCTGAACGAACAATTTTATGAGATGAATCAAACTTTGCATTCATCGTAGCCTTTCTGCCACAGTGACAAATTGTTTTAACCTCAATTAATTCGTCAGCTAGAAGAAGAAGATACATACTCCCCTCGAAAGGTTCCGCTAAAAAATCGCTCCTTAGGCCATATGTTAGAACCGGGATATTAAGTTCATCAACAACCCTACACAAATCTAAGACTTGTTTCTTTGTCAAAAATTGCGCTTCATCTATAAAGACACATGCAACTTTTGGCCCCAATTTGGATTTGATATCTTCAAAAAGATTTGTCGAATTATCAAATGTATTTGCTTTTTCTGAAACTCCAATTCTCGACGCAATTTTAGATTCCCCAAATCTGTTATCCAACTTATATGTGTACAAAACTGTATCCATTCCGCGTTCTTTATAGTTAAAACTTCCCTGTAGCAACTTAGTTGTCTTTCCAGCATTCATTGCGGAGTAGTAGAAGTATAGTTTTGCCATATTGCTGTTCCCTAAAATTATCCCACGGGGCTTCATTATAACATTTTAGAGAGCAAAGAAAACTACAAATTATCTAAAAAATTTTTTTAAATGTTCGAATTTCTCAGCTCTTTTGATCAATGATTTTCAGAGCGTCTTCAAGAGAAATTTTGATAAATCCGGTATCTTTCTCAAGTTTAAACGTTTCATCTCCCATTTTGAGATATGGACCAAATCTTCCGAGCAATAACTCAATATTTTTTTTCGTTTTTGGATGTTTTCCAAGAATAATTGGCAAACTATCGAGCTTGATTGCATCATCAAGAGTCAATTCCGTCGGCTCTGCAATAAACTTTGGAACCGATAATCGCTTTGGCTTCTTCCCTTTTGGATCCTTTTGCTCTTTTGTCTTTTCCCACTCAAAATAGTATCCATATGGGCCTTTTTTCAAAAATATCACATCATCAAAACGAGAATCTTTACCAAGCTCTGTTTTTGTTGGTGCTTGATAAGATGTTTGATCATTTCCAGTTGAAGAGATTCCAAGAGGTTTTGTGAATTTACAATCTGGATAATTCGAGCATCCTAAAAATGCACCGAATCTTCCGAGTTTCAGATTAAGCTTACCGTTGTGACATAAAGGACATTCACGTTTTTCGTCAAGATCTTTAAAGATATAATCGTTTAAATCTTTTTCAAGAGCATCAATAACCTCTGTTATCGTTAACTGCTGAGCTTTTGATATATTCGCATTGAACTCTTTCCAGAAATCGTCGAGAACTTTTTCCCAAAACAGTTTTCCGTTTGAAATATCGTCGAGTTCTTCTTCTAGATCTGCAGTAAAATCATACTCAACATATTTTGCAAAGAAATTTTTCAAAAATGTAACAACAAAAAAGCCAGTACTTTCTGGGATAAATGTTCTTTTTTGAAGAGTTACATATTTTCTAACTTGAAGAACGTTTATGATTGTAGCATAAGTTGAAGGCCTTCCAATTCCAAGCTCTTCAAGCTTTTTAACTAGACTCGCTTCATTAAATCTTGCTGGTGGCTGAGTAAAATGTTGATTGCCGAGAATATTCAAAAGATCCAAATTTTCGCCGTCTTTTAATACTGGAAGTTTTTTGGTTTTCTTTTCATCTTCAGAATCATCATCGGTTGATTCAACGTAAACTTTCAAAAAACCATCAAATGAAACGGTTGAACCTGTTGCTTTAAATTGAGCCTCTTTATCTTTTGAAAAAATATCAACTGAAACCTGATCAATTATGGCATTTTCCATTTGAGATGCCAAAGCTCTTTTCCAAATCAGATCATAAAGAGCGAATTCATCTTCTGAGAGATATCCTCTAATTGAATCAGGTGAACGATTAAATGATGTTGGCCTGATTGCTTCATGAGCTTCTTGGGCATTCTTCGATTTTGTCTTATAAATCCTCGGAGATTTCGGGAGATATTTGTCGCCAAAATTTGATTCAATAAAATTTCGAGATTCTGAAATCGCCTCATTTGAAAGATTGGTGCTATCAGTTCTCATATATGTTATTAAACCATGCATCGAACCGCCAACTGAAATCCCTTCATAAAGCTTTTGAGCTATTTGCATTGTTTTTTTAGCACTAAAGCCAAGTTTTCTCACAGCATCTTGTTGAAGAGTCGACGTAGTAAATGGAGCATATGGGCTGCGTTTAACGGCTTTCTTTTCGATCTTATCGATATAATATTTTTTATTTTCAAGATCCGATTTGATTTCATTTGCTTGATTTTCATTTTTGATTTCAAGTTTATCAAGTTTTTTTCCGTTATAATGTGTCAAGTTCGAGTTAAACGAACCTTTTTCAGCCTCAAAATCAGCGTGTATTGACCAATATTCTTCAGATTTAAAATTCTGAATTTCAAGTTCTCTTTCAACGATCAATCTCAAAGCAACAGACTGAACTCTTCCAGCTGATTTAGCCCCCGGCATCTTTCTCCAGAGAACAGGAGATAGTGAAAATCCGACAAGATAATCCAAAATTCTGCGAGCTAAATAGGCTTCAACAAGATTCTGATCAAGATCCTTCGGATTTTCAAAAGCATGTTGAACCGCGGATTTTGTTATTTCGTGAAAAACGACTCTACGAACAGTTTTTGTTTTAAGAAGTTTTTTAGAATTAAGTGTTTCAAGGATATGCCATGAAATGGCTTCACCTTCTCTATCAGGGTCAGTCGCTAAGAACAGATTATCGGAGAGTTTTAAAGAATCTGAAATTTCTTTGATCTGTTTTTTTCCACGAGCGTTGAATTCCCAAAGCATTCTGTAATGATTTTCTGGATCAACCGAGCCATTCTTAGAAACCAAATCTCTTATATGACCATAGCTAGCAATGACTTTATAGTCCTTTCCTAAATAAGTTCCTAACGTCTTAGCCTTCGCTGGCGACTCAACTACAACTACTCCCTTTAACACTTGTTCCTTTTTCTTTAAACGTCATTTACACCTTTAAGATTAATAGATTTTTAAAAAAAAGCCAGAGAAATCAAAACAAATTACGAAAGCTTCAAAAATATACGACGTTATACAGATACACTCGTTTTTTATCGGCATAGAGACATTTGTTCTGAGGCTATATAATTCCGATGTGTTTTTGAACCAATTCCAAAAATATATTAAACAATTGCAAGTTTCGTTTCTTTGTTTCTTCATTTGGATCATTTATCAGGACATTATCGCAAGCTTTTAGAACAGCTTCGGATGCTTGAACAAATATCTCGAATTCTTCTCCGTTGCTTTTTTGCAACTTTGATAAAATTTCTTTGACATTTGCCATGTTTTCATCGTTGAAAGACAATGACTCGAGCGTGGCATGTTTTATATTTTCTTCTCCAATGACTCCGGTTGCTCTTTTATACGCTTCCCTAACAATTTCGAAAGTTTCCAACTTTGAAAGGCCAAAGAGTTTTTCGGCTTTTGTAATTGCGGCTTTGTAATCAAAGTCGAGCCCATCAAACGAGGAAATAACAGATTCAACAATTTCTGCATCGATTCCCAATTTATCCGCCATATAGACTTTTAATCTCTCGACGATAAAGCCTTCCACTTCTGTCAGAGTTTCAGGATCAAGAGCAATTCCTTGTTCGGAATATGAAGTCATCAAAGTTTCTATATACCATGAAAGCTTTTCTCTTTCCAAAATATCTACTTTAAAATCACAAAGAAGTCTGACAATACAAAGGGCAGCTCTTCTGAGCGCAAAAGGATCTTTTGATCCTGTCGGATAAATTCCAACTCCAATAAAGCCAACGAGAGTATCAAGTTTGTCAAAAAATGCGACTCTGGCTCCTGTTCTGGATTCTGGAAGACTGTCATTAGCTCCATTTGGCTTATAATGTTCTTTTATTGCTTTGCAAACTTCTGGATCTTCGCCTTGAACTTTTGCATAAATTTCACCCATAAATCCTTGAAGTTCCGGGAACTCTCCAACCATCTGAGTCATTAGGTCTGCTTTGCAAAGAGCAATAGTTCTGTGCTCTTCTCGAGAGTTTGCAATCGACATCATTCTGTCGATTTTTTGAGCCATTGAACCAAGTTTTTCATGGAAGATAACATTTGATAGTCTCTGGGCAAATGCTTCAAGAGTAACATCAGCATCCTCTTTATAAAAGAACATCGCATCACTAAGCCTGGCTCTTAAAACTCTATCTAATCCTTCATGCATGATTTCTGTGCCTGGAACATTGGTTACCGTTCCAAAAAACGGAGCAATCACCGAATCAGGATAAGTTAGCGTGAAATATTTTTGATGAACTTTCATGGAAGTCGATAGAACAATCGGAGGAAGCTCCATGAATTTTTCCTCTATCGTTCCAATATGAATGAATGGATACTCAACAAGTCCGGTTACTTCATCGAGAAGATCAGTATCAACTCTTAAACAAAGTCCCATAGCTGCAGCTCGTTGAGTCATTTCTCGATCGATATATTCTCGCTTCTTGAAAAAATCCAAAATTACATAATTTTTTTCCAGCTTGTCAATATAATCGGCAAAATCAAAAACTCTGATTTTTTCCGAAGATAAGAAATGGTGACCATACGTATTATCGCAAGTTGTAAGTCCAGCGGATTTTATATATGTTTCAATGACGTTTCTGCCATATATGCACATAATCGATCGCAGAGGACGTACCCAAAAAGCGCTAAGGCTTTTTTCCTTTTCGAGATACCATCTCATAGATTTTTGCCAAGGCATTTGCGCTATGAAATCTTCGATCATATCTCCAATTAATTCACTAATCGGGAGCCCCTTTGTTTCAATGGCCAAATAATAATATCCATCTCGTTCTATAAGATCTTTTTTGACTTTTCCATTCGATTTTAAAAATCCAGTGATCGCATTTTCAGGGGCGGTAACTTTTGGCCCTCGTTTTTCTTCTGAAATATCTTTTGTGTTCTGAGAAAGTTGAAGAACTCTGATTGTTATTCTTCTTGGTGAAACATAAGTTTCAATTTCAGAAAATTCTGCGCCACAATCATTTAGGATCTTTGTAAAGACATTTTTTGAATCCGCAATTGCTTTCTTTTGAAATCTGGCTGGTATTTCTTCCGAAAAGAACTCTAACAACAATTCTTGTTTCATGAAACTAATCAGCCTCCTTCAAAGATTCGCACCATGCCTGGCAACATGCCTTTGCCAAAGCCCTAACTCTTGCAATATATCCAGCTCTCTCTGTTACTGAAATAACTCCTCTGGCATCAAGGAGGTTAAAACAATGATTGGCTTTAACACATTGCTCATATGCTGGCATAACCAAATTGTGTGCTAAAAGTTTTTGACATTCTTTTTCATAATCCGAAAAATGATTGAACAAAATGTCAACTGAAGCAACGTCGAAGTTATAGCAGGAAAACTCTCTTTCAAATCTCTTTAAAACATCGCCGTAAGTCAGCTTTCTTTCATCTTCTCTGCCATTCCAATTGATTTCAAAATGACTTTCAACGTTTTGGATGAAAGTTGCGATTCTTTCAAGACCATATGTAATTTCGACAGGGGGTACTGAACAGGTTATTCCTCCAACTTGTTGGAAATAAGTGTATTGAGTTATTTCCATACCATCGCACCAGACTTCCCATCCAAGACCTGCGGCGCCAAGTGATGGATTTTCCCAATCATCTTCAACAAATCTTATGTCGTGAGCTGAAAGATCAAATCCAATGGCTTCAAGGCTTCCAAGATATAATTCCTGGGGATTGCTTGGCGCTGGCTTTAAAATCACTTGATATTGATAGTAGTATTGAGTTCTGTTTGGATTTTCAGCATATCTGCCATCTTTTGGTCGTCTACACGGCTGGACAAAGGCTACATCCCAATAGTCATCGCCAAGAGCCTTTAATGTCGTTGCATGGTGGGAAGTTCCTGCGCCAACTTCTGTGTCGTATGGCTGCATAATAACGCAACCTTGATTCGCCCAATATTTCTGCAAATCAAAAATTATGTCTTGAAACGATTTTGTTGTCTCTGCCATTCAGATTGTTTCTTTACCGAGTCTTCCTATAGATAATAGGGCAAAATCGAACGATTTGAAACAGGAAATATAATTATTTTCAGAAATGAGATTATTTTGATAGGTTATGTCTTCCGAAATCACTATAGGTTCCCCTGGCGGTGTCATCAACTGTTTGCCGGTGTGAGGCCAACTTTCTAAT
>CAJOOW010000073.1 GCA_905236375.1 uncultured Alphaproteobacteria bacterium
CTGATGAGTATAATGCTTGGTTTACCAAACTGAACATATTGGATATAGATGAAGAATCAGCGAGTATTTCAGCTCCATCTAATTATATTCGAGAGAACGTTTCTTGGAGATTTTCTGACAAGATAGTGAGTGCTTTAAATTCATGTGGTTGCGATATAAATTACGTTAATATAGACGTATATGACAATAACAATCCTGAAATAACCAGAAATTCAGCTAAGAATGAAGAAACATCTGAAATTAAGAAAGATCTAGGAGGGCTTAAAGGACTTTCGGTTCTTGACAAACGCTTTACATTCAAAAATTTTGTTGTTGGAAAGCCAAATGAATTCGCATATGCAGCAGCACTTCGCGCTTCTGAAACAGACACTCCGGCCTTTAACCCATTATTTTTATATGGGGGAGTTGGTCTTGGTAAGACGCATTTGATGCATGCAATAGCTTGGCATATCAAAGAAGTTCATCCAGAAAAGAAAGTTATTTATCTTTCAGCTGAAAAATTCATGTATCTATTCATAAGATCATTACGCCTTAAAGATGCCATGTCTTTTAAGGAAATGTTTAGGAATGTTGATGTTCTCATGATTGACGATGTCCAGTTTATTGGCGGCAAAGATACAACTCAAGAAGAATTTTTTCACACATTCAATGATTTAGTAGACAACAATAGGCAAATAATATTATCAGCTGATAAGTCTCCATCTGATCTTGATGGAATGGAAGACAGGCTTAAATCTCGTTTAGGCTGGGGATTAGTGGCTGATATTCATCCGACAAATTATGAATTACGGCTTGGAATTCTTCAGTCGAAGGCAAGGATGCATAAAATCAAAATTCCAGATGAAGTTCTTGAATTTTTAGCAGTTAAGATAACATCTAATACCAGAGAACTTGAAGGAGCGCTAAATAGGATTATAGCGCATGCAACTCTTGTTGGAGCGCGTATGACGATAGATATGGCTCAAGATGTTTTGAGTGATTTATTGAGGTCGAATGAAAAATACACTACAATAGATATGATTCAGCGAAAAGTGTGTGAATTTTATAGCGTTAAATTGTCCGATTTGAATTCTTCAAAGAGGCAAAAAGCAATTGCAACTGCGAGACAAGTTGCAATGTATCTTGCTAAGGAGTTGACCTCTAAATCTTTGCCGGATATTGGGAGGAGCTTTGGAGGAAAGGATCATTCGACTGTGATTCATGCTGTTAAACGTGTCAAAGAAAATGCAGCAAAGGATCGGGAATTTGCGACTAATCTTGAAATTCTCACGAAATCGTTTGAAAGTTAAGGAGATTATATGGCTTTTATGAGGCGAAAAAATAAAACTCAATATTCTGATAGTTGCAATAAAGTCTTTGGATATTGGAGATTTAGAACTATGTATTCCATAATGATTGGATATGCAGCGTTTTATCTCGTTAGACAAAATTTTTCTATTGCTATTCCTGCAATTTGTTCAGATCTTCAAATAACTAAATCTGATATTGGTAAAGTTATTGCAATAGCAGCTATTCTCTATGGGCTTGGGAAATGCTTTTTTGGAATGATTGGCGATAGATATAGTGCCAGATATGTTATGGCAATCGGACTTTTGGCATCGGCATTTATGAATATCTGCATGGGGTTTAGTTCACTCATTCCGATGTTTGCTATTTTTTGGTCTTTGAATTATTGTTTCCAGTCAATGGGATGGCCGGCTTGCGCAAAAATGCTAACTCATTGGTATAGTCCGACTGAAATTGGAACAAAATGGGCTTTGTGGAACACATCACATCAAATTGGAAGTGCCGTTATTGTTTCAACGGCTCCATTCATATTGGCTCATTTTGGTTGGCGTTATGTTTTCTTTATTCCTGGAATTTTAGCCATTTTCCTGTCTGGATTTGTCTTTAATAGACTTAGAAACACTCCTGAATCATTGAATTTGCCATCAGTTGAAAAGATAACAGGTATAGCCTCTGTTGCTGAGAGTGAGAAGTGGAAAAAAGATGATGAAACTCCTTTGAGCTACAAAGAAACTTTGAAATTAGCTCTAGGAAATAGGCTTGTTTGGTTTGTTGGCTTGGCAAATCTTTTTGTTTATATTTGTCGAATGACATTTTTGAATTGGGGGCCAACGTTGCTTTTGGAGTCAAAAGGAAGTTCTTTGGCTGGTGCTGGATTCCAGATGGTTGGATTTGATTTGGCAAGTATGGTTGGAGGTCTTTGTGCTGGATATGTGTCTGATAAAGTTTTTAAAGGAAGAAGAGGGCCGGTTTCAGCAATGTGCATGATAATTTTAGGGATTTTGGTTTCAATTTTGTGGCTAATTCCTCAAGACTCACATATTACGAGCTCAATTTGTATGCTTTGCATTGGATTTTTGATATCAGGGCCTCAAATATTGATTGGTGTTGCTGCTGCTGATTTTGCTTCAAAGAAAGCTGCAGCGACTGCTTCAGGATTTACTGGGACATTAGGCTATGCAGGAACAGCTTTAGCGGGCTATGGAACAGGATATTTAGCTGATAATTACGGTTGGAGTGCTGTTTTTGTTATGACAATGATATCGGCAGCAGCTGCAGCTGTTTTCTTGAGTTTAACGTGGAATAAGCGGTCGGAAGTTTTAGCCAAAGCGGAAAATAAAAAAGACTAACGAAAACAATGCCCAAAATAAAGACGATAACATTAGGATGCAGATTTAACTTCTATGAATCCGAGGTTTCGAAGGCGATTGTGGAGAAGTTAGATCCAAAAAATGATGTTATAATAATCAATACTTGTTCAGTGACGCATGAAGCTGAGCGACAATCACGCCAAGCTGTAAGAAAAGCAATCAGAGAAAATAAAGATTCACAGATAATAGTTACAGGATGTGCTGCAGCGACATCTGAAAGTTATTTCAAAAAGCTGGATGGAGTCTCAAAAGTAATTCTAAACGGTGAAAAATCTGCTGTTGAGCCTTATATGAGTATTCCGCATTTAGCTAATGGCATAACCTTTGATAGTGATGAAATAATTGAAGAAAGTGATGAATTATTTCAAGAAAGAGCTAGAGTTTTTCTTCAAATTCAAAATGGTTGCGATTATTTTTGCACATATTGCATTGTTCCATTTACGAGAGGACGTTCGAGGAGTTTGCCTTTAGAAACTATCCTAAATCGGATTAATCACTTTATTGAATTGGGATTTAAAGAGATTGTTCTTTCAGGGATTGATATAACCTCATATGGAAATGATCTTGATAACACCGATTTTGCAGATGTTATTAGTGCTATCCTTAAACAAACTTCTCTGAAAAGACTTAGAATTTCATCTCTTGATCCAAAAGGAATCGATGAGAAATTGCTTGAATTGCTTGTGAGTGAGCATCGAATTATGCCTCATTTTCACCTAAGCATTCAATCTGGAGACAATGAAGTTTTGAAAGCTATGAGACGTCGCCATAGTCGCGAAGATGTTATCGAAATTTGTAATAGAATCCTCGCAAAAAGGCTGGATGTCGTATTTGGAAGCGATTTTATAGCGGGTTTTCCAACAGAAACTGAAAAGATGTTTGAAAATACTATAAAGCTTATCGATGAAGCGCATTTGTCTTTAATGCATGTTTTTCCATATTCTCCAAGAAGTGGCACGATAGCCGCTAAGATGATCCAATTGCCGAGGAATGTTATCTTAGAAAGAGCAAAAAGACTTCGTGAAAAATCTGAAGAAGCAAAAAAGAAGCTATTTAAATCACTAGTTGGAAAAACTGTTAATGGAATGATTGAAAGAACAGAAAAGGGGGAGGCATTTGGAAAAACAGATAATTTTGTGCCATTTGTTATTAATAAACCAATTGAACCATCAACACTAATCCAAAACGCCATAGTTTCCGGATTTAATGATGAAGGTTTAGAGATTAATTAGGTTATCTAAAAACTTATTTTAGATTTTTTAATTTATATTAAGATCTCTCGTTTCCCTGTGTGATTTGGTGCTGAAACAACGCCTTTTTCTTCCATCTCTTCAACGATCCTAGCTGCTCTGTTATATCCAATTTGAAGTTTCCTTTGAAGGTAACTTATAGAACACTTTTTATCATTTACAACTATTTCAACGGCTTTTCGATACATTTCATCTCCGCCGGAATCGCCATCTCCTGATAGGCCTATATCGTCTCCAAATTGATCACTAACAACATCGACGTATTCAGGTTCTCCTTGCCCTTTGATATATGAAACAACTCTTTCAACTTCACTGTCTTTAACAAAAGGCCCATGGACTCTCAGAAGTCTTCCAGCTCCAGACATATAAAGCATATCTCCTTGTCCCAAAAGTTGTTCTGCGCCCTGTTCATTTAATATCGTTCTGCTATCGATCTTAGAAGTTACCTGAAAACTTATTCTTGTTGGGAAGTTTGCTTTAATTGTTCCAGTGATAACATCAACAGACGGTCTTTGTGTTGCCATTATGAGGTGGATTCCAGCGGCTCTTGCCATCTGAGCTAATCTTTGAATCGCTGCTTCAACATCTTTTCCTGCAACCAACATTAGATCCGCCATTTCATCCACAATTATGACGATATATGGCAAAGGCTCAAATTCAAGCTGTTGAGTTTCAAAAATAGGACGGCCTGTTTCTTGATCAAAACCCGTTTGAACTTTTCGGACTAACAAGTTTTCATCGCCTTTTGCTTTCTCAAGCTTTTGATTAAAGCCATCGATATTCCTGACTCCAAGTTTGGCCATCTGGCGATATCTGTTTTCCATTTCGGCTACAGCCCATTTTAAAGCAAAAACAGCTTTCTTTGGATCAGTAACAACAGGAGTTAACAAATGAGGAATTTCATCATAAACAGAAAGTTCAAGCATCTTTGGGTCGATCATTATTAGCTTGCAATCCTTTGGAGTAAATTTAAAAAGAATCGATAAAATCATGTCATTAATCGAAACTGATTTTCCAGAACCAGTCGTTCCTGCAACCAAAAGGTGGGGCATTTTTGCTAAGTCAGCCATTACAGGATTTCCACTTATGTCTTTTCCTAAAACTATCGGAATTCCCGTATTCATTCTTTGAAAAGTCTCAGACATCAGCAATTCTCTAAGATAGACAGTGTGTCGATCTTTATTTGGAAGCTCAATTCCTATGGCATTTTGACCAGGAATCGTTGAGATCCTGGCAGAAATAGCACTCATCGATCTGGCGATATCTTCACTTAAGCTAATAACTCTCGATGTTTTTATTCCAGGGGCCGGCCTGAATTCAAACATTGTAACAACAGGGCCTTGTCGAACATTCAGAATTTCGCCATCAATTCCAAATTCTTGTAGAACATTAAGTAACTCAGCTGACATCATAGCTATTTTGCCTTCATCCTGTTTGAATTCTTTTTCTGAATGCTTGTCTAAAAGTTCTACGCTCGGAAGAATATATGTTCCATTTCCCATAACGAATTTTGAGATATCCGGATTAATTCGATTATTTAAATTGTTCTGATTTATATCTTGTTCAACAGATCCAATAGAACCTAAATATTCTGCATTTTCTTCGTGATCATCAAAAACTGTTTCATGTTGTTTTGAAATTTTCTTTTTGGGTTTTGAAATGAGTCTTAAAAATCCTCCAATCTTTGCTGAAATTTTTGGGATGTTGTTGAAGATCACATCGAATTCAACGAACAGTGCTCTTTTCGCAATGAGACACCAGGCAACCGTCATAGCGCCAAAAATCCATCTGCAGGTTAGGGTTTCTTGTTTTAAGATATCGATAAAAATCCACTTTGAAAGAATATATCCAAAAAATCCTCCAGCATAATAATCAACTCCGAATTTCCTGACCCAATGGTCAATAGTTGAATATGTCGAAGCAATATTAAAAATTATAACTCCAAGGACAACGTAAAAAATAAAAGTCAGATATCTGTGCTTGATAAAATGGATCTTCCCGCTTATAAAGTTGACTCCCCAAACAAAACAAAGAATCGAGATCATATACGAAAAAAGGCCAAAAGTTTGTGTGATTAAATTCGACAAAACGGCTCCGAAATTTCCCAAGATATTTTTAGTGCTTTCTTGTGAAACAGTCAGAAGCGAGTTATCAGGCGAATTATGAAACGCAAGAGAAATGGAGAGAAGAATTGAAAATGCAATCAGAAGACAGCCCGTCAAGTTTTCTCTGATTCTTCTATGGCGTTGGTCTGTTTCCTTTGTCCTTCGCTCTAAATTAAATCTTTTCGTTTTTGCTCTGTTCATAAAAAAACCCTAGAAAATTTTAACCCTATATCTTTTGGCGAAAACAAAGCAGGCCAAGGATAAAACAAAAATTCCAATAAAGATTATCGGCATTATGTTATGCATAGCATCAGCAAACGTCATGTCTTTGATCATAATTCCCTGAACGAGTTTATTTCCATAGACCACTGGATTTACATTCGTAAAAGCTTTCATCAATGGATTTTCAATACTTTCAACAGGGGACATTAGTCCTGAGAGAGAAGCCATCGGCATTTGGACTATGAAGGTTCCAAGCATTGCTTGTTGTTGGGTATTTGAAAAAGCTGCAACGCAAACTCCAATTCCAACAACAGAAATAACGTAAGTCGTCATCGCGATGAACATCAAAAGCAGGCTTCCTCTTATCGGAACACCATACATCAAACTTCCTAAGAACATCACACACATTCCCATGAAAAGACTTATCATGGCACATGGAGTTGCTTTTCCAACAACAATGCCCAAAGGCTGAATCGGAGAAACCAAAAGTTGATCAAAAGTGCCTTGCTCTTTTTCTCTAGCTATTGCTAATGCTGTTAGTGAAATCGCTTGGCTTACTATTATCATACCAACTAAGTTCGTTATCGAAAACCAATACTGATTTTTGTTCGGATTATACCAAGTTCTGACGGTTACCGATGGGATATTATCCATAACTCCTCCAGAAACCTTAGCTTGATATTTCATAAGAATTTGCGCGAGATATCCGTAAACTATTGTTGCAGCATTTGTTCTTCTGCCGTCTGTTACTGTTAAGATATCTGATTTTTTTCCCAAATCAATGTTTTTTGAAAAGTTAGAAGGAATCGTAATTCCAATAAATGCATTTTCGGTATTGATGTGTTTTTGAAGATCCTTTTCAGAATTGACATATATCGTTTCTTTAAAGATGTTTGTATTCACGATATCGTCTAGAAGATTGACGCTATGAACTCCGCGGTCTTGATTGAAAATCACAACAGTTGAGTTTTCAACATCTTTGTTTGAAGCTAGAACAAAAACAACAAGAAAAAGAAAGATTGGGAAAAATATCGCGAATGAACTTTTCGGATCTTTCAAAAGATCAAGCAGTTCTTTTTTTACTAGAGCTCCAACTCCTGTGAATAACATGAATTCATGTCAAAAAATCCTTGAAACATTATTCATTTTACAACACTCTCATGGTATTTTGAAAGGGGATAGGTATTTTGGGTGATTCTTTATGGAATTTTAAACTGATTAACACTTAAGAAATCCTTGTTTGCCTTTTTTTTTTTTTCTGTGTTATAATTAAAATGGGACGGTTGTTTATAGCAATATAAAATGTTTTTTAATAAACTTAAAATATCCGCAATTATTGGATTTGTTGTGTTGACTTTTTCTCTCGCCTATGCATCAGAGCCTAATCCAACCGATGCACAGATAAAACATGAAAGGACGAAACTGCTTGCTCATTTCAGTTTATTGGATATTGAAAATATAGCTCCTTGGAGAAAAGAACGAAAATTTCATGATTCAGTTTACAAAGAAATTGTAAATTTTTGGATAGATGCGAAATTCAAAAGAGGAATATTTGATCCAAATCGCATTGGAAATGGAATTGTTGAGTTTGACATAAAACCAGATGATCCGAATTATAAATACACACCTGCAAACTTTAATGCCCTGGTTTTTGTGAATTATCTCTATTTCTTTGGCTTGGCTGATGGGAAAGCACACTTTGATCAACTGTTAAAACAATGTAAGTTATCATCTGATGATATAGAGAAAGTCAAATTATATCAGAAGGTCTTATTTGAATCTATCACTAAGAATCCGTCTTATGGTAACCCCATTTTAAGATCAAGCTTGCCACTTCCATTTCTAGATCCAAAATATCCCGAGTTATTGGCAGATAAATTTGATCTCGTCTGCAAAGTTCTGAAAAACAAATACAAAAATTTTGGAAGTGAAATAGAGGCTGCATTAGAAGATGTAAAAAAATATATCATCCAACTCGATTTATTGGACGGTGCACGCAGATTTAATAATATATATTGCTTCGTAAATAATGTAGACACAAGAGTTGATGTATTTCTCGCTAAGATAGGCGATAAAGTAAGGATGCTTTCTGAATCAGGAGAAGGCAATGGTAAATATTATGATCTGACGGACATATTCAAAGAAGCAGACGAAAAGGCAGAAACTGAAATGAAAGAGGATAAAAGTACGTATATTAGGTACGGAATGGATACTTCGTTGCATAAAGATAAAGACCATGGCATAAATAAGCTTTATACATGCCATGCCAATCTTACTGTACTAACATTTACTAGTGATACGTGGAACACACAAGATAGCAACGGTGTCAAAAAAAGAATAGAGCTACATTGGCCAGCTCGCACAATCTATTTTCCTCCTAAAAAGATCCGAGAGAGGAATGTTCCAGATACATATTATGAGGCATATCCTAGCCTACACATGATCAAGAGAAATATGATCCTGGCTGGTGAAATGAAAGAAGCGCTTAATAAAATCCTAACCGACGTGACAAAACAAGCGAAAAAATATAAGAATACAGAAACTAATTATGAGAAAAAAGTACAAATAGAACAGATTAAAACTTTCTTAAAAAACGCATTAAAAAACGCAATAGATAAGATCAAAAACGACAGATACCTCCCTTCATTACGGAATATATTCCCGTCTGATAAAAATATAACAAGTGATGAGGCATACAAATACATTGTAGAATGGTTATTCTTCGAATTATATATTGAATATAACCTCAAAATTTCAAACGACGATTATAAATTTCTTTTAGAGCGTTTGCTTGAATAAAAAAACAGTGAAGAAGGAAAAATTAAACAATCCTCTTTATAGAGGCCGAAGTGGAGAAATCTGAAATATCAATGACATTTTCCCATTTAGACATTTTTCAAATTTTGTTGCTGATGCAGATGATTCAAAATATTTTTATGAATTAAAATATCCTCATAAGAAGACACTTGTGCTACAATCCTTAGCAGTTATTTTGATTCGCGTGGAGATAATATGAATTTCATAAAATCCGTTTGGTTCTGCTTGGCTGCATTTCTTCTAGCTGGATGTGCTAATCAAACTTTTAAAGCAGACGAACCAGTGGATTATAAGGATCAAGTCAAGTTTGGTTATGGATCCCTGGTGAAAGATAAGGATTCAGCATTAAGAAAATATTTTGGCAAGGCCTCAGAAGAAAGTGAGGTTGCTGTTGAGAAAGTTTCAACAAATTCAAATAAAGATAATCTTTGGGATTCCGCACTGGCTACCTTGAAAGATTTCCCTATTGAATTTATGGATAAGAAATCCGGAAAAATCGAGACAGATAGAGTGAAAGTCAATATGTTTGATAATACCGGAACCTGCACGTATAAAATATTTGTGACAGTTAAAAATGACTCAGATATTGACGTTGTCGTAACTTCAAATGAAGATTCAAATATCAGACTTAAAAAACATGCTGAGACAATCAAATCTAAAATTTTAAAAGGATTTAAGAAATAAAAGGAGAAAAAAGATATGTTGAAAATAGGAGTTAATGGCTTTGGAAGAATTGGAAGAATGGTCTTGCGGGCTTATGAAGAAGCCGGGAAATACAACAATATTCAAATTGTTTGCATTAATGATCTTTCTGACAAGAAAACAAATATTCACCTTCTAAAGCACGATTCGGTTCACGGAGCCTTTGGATTTGAAGTTAAAGAAACGGACGATGGAATCATGGTAAATGGCAAAAACATCAAGATGATTTCTGAACCAAATCCGGAGACGATCGACTGGAAAGGCTTGGGAGTTGATGTTGTTTTTGAATGTTCCGGAAGATTTACTAAGAAAGTTGACGCTGAGAAACATTTAAAAGGAGGGGCCAAAAGAGTTATTGTTTCGGCCCCTTCAGAAGGCGCAGACAAAACTGTTGTTTTTGGAATAAATCACAAAGAAATAAAGGACAGTGATTTGGTGATTTCGAATGGATCCTGCACGACAAATTGCTTGGCGCCTGTCGCTTATCTTTTGGATAGAGAATTTGGAATTGAATGTGGATTTATGACGACAATTCACTCATACACCGGCGATCAGAGACTAATTGACACAGTTCATAAGGATTTAAGAAGAGCAAGAGCAGCAGCTCTTTCGATGATTCCAAGCACAACAGGAGCCGCAAGAGCTGTCGGATTGGTTTTGCCAAACTTGAAAGGAAAGCTCGATGGAACTGCAATCAGAGTCCCAACCCCAAACGTTTCATTGGTAGATTTAAAGTGCAACCTTTCGAAATCGGCGACTGTTGATCAAATTAACAATATTATGAAAAAAGCTTCAGAAGGCGAGTTAAAAGGAATCCTTGGATATAACGACGAGCCTTTGGTTTCATCAGATTTCAATCATTCATCTTTCAGCTCAATATTTGATTCAACTGGCACAACAGTTATCGGAGATAAATTCTGCAGAATTGTTTCATGGTATGATAACGAATTTGGTTTCTCAAACAGAATGTTAGACTTAGCGAACTATTTAGCCGATTAATCTTATAAAGCAAGGCAGCCGGGCATATTCCAGGCTGCCTTGATGAACTCGATTTCTTCAGCAGTTCTTAGACATCCAAATTTTTAACTTTTTCCGCATTAGTTTGAATGAATTCTCGGCGAGGCTCGACGATGTCTCCCATCAAAACCGAGAAGATCTTATCAGCTTCTTCTGCTTGAGTTAACTTGACTTGCAATAACGTTCTTGAAGCTGGATCCAAAGTCGTTTCCCATAATTGATCTGGGTTCATTTCACCAAGACCTTTATATCGATTGATCGTAAGTCCTCTTCTTCCGAATTCTAAAACTTTTTCCATTAAGGCCATAGGACCATCA
>CAJOOW010000074.1 GCA_905236375.1 uncultured Alphaproteobacteria bacterium
TAAAACTCCAGTTGCAAAAGGATCAAGAGTTCCAATATGCCCGACTTTTTTAACTCCAATAATTTTTTTAACGAGAAAATCGACAAATGCCGATGATTTGCCTTCGGGCTTATCAATTATCAGAATTCCATCAACTGATTTCATCTGGGAAATGCGGAATAGATTCACATTGAAAATATATCATAGTTGCATCAATTTTTGCAAAAACTCGCATTGCACCAATCTTTACGCATCTATAGAATGCGCCTGTAATTCCTTTTTTCTTTCCATTATTGTTATCAGTGCCAATGTTGGAAGCGCAATAATATAAAACCAAATAGAACAGGCAAGGTTTGTCCCGAAAAGTTCAGAGAATAAGAGCATCATAAATGGAGTAAACCCACCAGCAATGCTCCCTATGGAATCTGTAATTGCAAACCCTGAATATCTGCATGAAGACGGGAACAATTTCATTACATAGTTTGCAGAACAACTCAATATCAAAGTGCCTAGGGAGCTAATTATGAACATGTATGCATATATGTTCCAAATCGTCATTTCTCCACTAATTAGCCTACTGACCGGTAGGGCTATGATCATTATGCTTACGAGACTGATCCTGATTTGTTTTGTCATCCCAATACATTCTGCTAGCTTTCCGAAAATAGTCAATGCAATAGAATTCCACAAAAGATTTACGACACAGAAAAGCATACTTTGCGATACAGTATAGCCTGCTTGCTGAAAGAGCCTATTTCCAAACATCATAGAGGAATACATAAATGATGAATATGCGGCACAGACTAGAATGCTAACCATCATCTCTAATCTATATTTTGAGAAAAGTTCTTTTATCGGAGTTGATAAGACCTGATGTTTTTCGAGGATTACAATAAAATCCTCTGTCTCTGGAATTCTCGTTCTAAATATATATACAACAAATGCTAGGCCTCCCCCTACAAGAAATGGAATTCTCCAAGACCAGCTTGGCATATCTCCTTGAGTTATTCCCCAACAAATCAAAGCTCCAGTGAGCCCTCCAAGACCGCCCCAAGATATTATATTCGCTGAGGAACTAACTTTTTTATTCCCGATTTCATAATTATGAATCAAAACGCCTGGATATTCCGAACCATCAAAGAATCCTTGAATTAATCTCAAGAAAATAAGAAGCACAGGTGCTGCGAAACCTATTGTCTTATATGTTGGACAAATTCCTATTAAAAAAACCGGGACAGCAAATCCTAAAATGCTCAATAAGAGAGCTTTTTTCCTTCCTATCTTATCTCCGATCCTGCCAAAAAAAATAGCACCAAGTGGGCCTGTTATATATAAAGCGGCAAAAGCAGCATACGAAGAGAGCAGTTGAAGGATTTTGTTATCCGTCACTTCAAAGAAGAGTGGCGCCATCACAACCGCCAAGAAACCGTTTATAACTCTATCGAAGCTTATAACGAAATGTCCCGCAAGAACTGCCTTGTTATATCTCATCAAGTTTCCTAGCTTAGCTTGTCTTCTATGGCGCTCATGTTACCACTTTTATGCATCGCATTCAATAAAATTTTAAAGTTAATTTAATGTAATTAAATTTCAACTTTATATTTGATTAAAGATATTAATTTATATTCTTGTTGATTTATAAGGTGAATTTTTCAAAAATTTTTATGATACTTTGTAAATTCAAATTAGAGATAAATCCGCTGGTGCGCTGTTTATATCTCTATATTTCTATCGAAAAAATCTTTATAAAGAGATTTTACCATTGGAACCATAAGATCCTTTGTAAAATCATTCATATTATAAAGGCCTTTTGGTTGTTTTAATATCCATTTTGAGGCTTGAATAGCGCCTTTTGCAAAAATTTCTTTGGAGTGTGCTTCGTGCTTGATTTTGATATTTTCATATTCGCCCATAAAGCTGACTTCGTGAGTTCCTATAACATTGCTACATCTCTGAACAGTGAATCCTATTTCTCCACGTTGTCTTTGTTCTATAATGCCATATCTTACAAAATTTGCCACATCTGAAAAATTTCGACCTCTTGCTTTTGCTATTGTTTTTCCAAACATCAAGGCAGTTCCAGAAGGAGCATCTTTTTTAAATTTATGATGAATGTCTAAAATTTCAACATCGAAATCTTCACCCAGAAGCTTTCCCATAGCATAGACTGTCATGTTTATGATAGCAATTAAAAAACTCATATTTGGAGCATAAAAGAGCGGGAATCTTTTTGCACATTCCTCCATAAGATCAGTGTGTAGTTTCGAAAGCCCTGTAGTGCCAATAACCATTGGCACTTTTTCATCATTTTCTATTGCATAACGCAACATTGATTCTGTTGCTATTGGACAAGAAAAATCTATGATAGCTTCTGTATTGTTAAAAAGAGTTCCAATATTATCTTTGCTTGATACTTTATTCTCAATGCTAAACCCTTCTTGTAGTGCTGCTTTTATGACAAAGCCCCCCATAGCGCCAGTTGCACCTAAGACAGAGATTTTCATAAATTTTTCCTAACAAAAAATCATTTAAAATGGGATGTCGTCATCAACGGGAATGTCAGCTGGAACTATGTCTTCAGCTTTTGGTTCAGAATCTGTTGTTGAAGAATCACTTCTTTTTGGATCAAGAATTACCATATCTCCTCTGAATTTCCCCAAAACAACTTCTGTTGTATATCGTTCTGTTCCTGCTTGATCTGTCCATTTTCTCGTTTGAAGTTGTCCTTCAATATAGAGCTTCGTTCCTTTTCTTACGTATTTTTCTAGGATCTCAACTAATCTTTCATTGAAGACTGTTATTCTGTGCCATTCTGTCTTATCTTTTCTTTCTCCAGTCGTTTTGTCTTTCCAAGTATCACTTGTCGCAAGACTGAAAGATGCAACTTTCGAACCATCTGGCATAAAACGCACATCTGGATCTCTTCCTAAATTTCCAATCAGGGTTACCTTGTTTAATGATCCGGCCATAAATTTCTCTTTAGCTAGTAGTGTTCTTCTCTTCTGTGATTTTACTTTTCGATCTATGAAGGAGTCAATCAAAAACTATCAATCTTGTCGCAGATATTTTTTGGCAGAGTATAAATTATTAATTTAAAATCTCTTTCAGAATTTTATTAATCATCTCTGGATTGCCCTTTCCCTGCAACGCTTTCATTGATTGTCCAACAAAGAATCCAAAAAGTTGAACTTTTCCAGCCTTATATTGTTCGACTTGATTTGGATTCGATGAAATAACTTCTTCGATAACTTTTCGAATTACAGATTCATCTTGAATTTGAACAAGGCCAAGATCCTTAACAATCTGAGCTGGATGATTCCCAGTTTGAACCATTTCCGCAAAAACAGTCTTTGCAATCTTTCCAGAAATTGTTTTATCGATAATTAAATCAACAAGTTCTGCTATATATTCAATCGGGAAGCCGACAGTTTCAATTGTTTTCCCATCCTTGTTCAAAACCGCAAAGAGTTCACCAATCATCCAATTTGCTATAAGCTTCGCTGATTCAGATGGCTTAAATTTTGAAGTAGCAACTGCTTTTTCAAAATAGTCTGCAGTTTCGCGATCTTCAATCAAAACATTGGCATCTGATTCAGAAACGCCATATTCTTCGATAAATCTAATTTTCTTTTCATCAGGAAGTTCTGGCATTTCAGCCTTTAGTTTTTCGATTCTCTCATCAGAAAGAATAACGGGCTTTAAATCAGGATCTGGAAAATAACGATAATCATCAGCATTTTCTTTTGATCTCATAAGCCTTGTTTCTCCAGTTGATGAATCAAATAGTCTCGTTTCCTGATGAAGCTCTTCTCCCATTTCCTTGGCAATTATTTGACGTTCTATTTCATAATCCAAAGCTTGGCCTAAAAATCTTATTGAGTTAATGTTTTTGATTTCGGCTCTTTTCCCAAAAGGCTCTCCTGGTTTGTGAATTGAAATATTGGCATCAACGCGTAAATTCCCTCTTTCCATATTACAGTCGCTGGATCCAATATATCGAAGAATCATTCTGAGTTTCTTAACATATTGCATTGCCTCATATGAAGATCTCATATCGGGTTTAGATACTATTTCCATCAATGGAACACCCGATCTATTCAAATCGACATATGAAAATTCAGGAGAGAGATCATGGATGCTTTTCCCGGCATCCTGTTCAACATGAATTCTCTCGATATTAATTCTCTTTACAGAACCATCTTGTAGGGAAATATCTAAATAGCCATCGGTAATTATCGGATAATATAACTGAGATATTTGGTATCCTGAAGGAAGGTCCGGATAGAAATAATTTTTTCTGTCAAATCTCGAAATTTTATTTACGGTTCCTTTAATCCCGAATCCTGATTTTATTGCTTGATCAATTGCATTTTCGTTTAAAACCGGAAGCATTCCAGGCATAGCCGCATCATAGAAACTCACATGAGTATTTGGATCAGCTCCAAATTCTGTTGGGCTTGAACTGAACAATTTAGACTTTGTGGCGATTTGGGCATGAACTTCTAAACCGATAATTACTTCCCAACCTTTTATTAAATTATCCATAATCCTCGCTCCTTATTTCTGTATTGTTAAAATTGTTTTCTTCAGTTCTGCAAAATTCGCAGCTTTCTCAATTGCATATGATACTTTGAAAATATTACTTTCAGAAAATCTAGGTCCCATCAGTTGGATTCCCATAGGCAACCCGTCTTTTGAAATTCCTGCTGGAATCGAAATTGCCGGAAGCCCTGCGATGTTTGCACTAACAGTATATACATCATTAAGATACATTTCGATTGGTGTCATATTTTCTGATTCTTCAATTCCGAAGGCTGTGCTTGGTGTCGTTGGACACAAAATTAAATCTACTTTTGAAAAAGCATTATTTTGATAATCTTCTTTTATCATCTTTTGAATTTTCAAAGCCCTTGTGTAGTATGCATCATAATAACCGGCAGAAAGAACATAAGTTCCCGTTAAAATTCTTCTTTTAACTTCTTCTCCAAAACCTTCGGATCTCGAATTAATATAAAGTTCTTCAATGTCCTTATAGTTCTCTGCACGTTTCGCATATCGGACCCCATCATATCTTGCCAAGTTAGAAGAAGCCTCTGCTGGAGCTATTATATAGTATGCTGGAAGAGCATGTGAAACTGTTTTGAGAGAAACATCGACAAATTCACAACCTGCTTCAATAAGCCACTTTTTTGCATTTTCTAGCAAAGATAAGTTCTCTTCGTTCAATCCTTCTAGATACTCTCTTGCAATCCCAATTTTCATTCCTTTAACTGATTGACCTATTGATAACGTATAATCTGGAATTTCGACATTTTCAGAAGTGGAATCTTTAGGATCGTATCCTGCCATTGATTTCAGCATTATCGCTGCATCTTCAACGGTTTTAGCTAAAGGGCCAGCTTGATCAAGAGATGAAGCGAATGCAACCATTCCCCATCTGGAACATAATCCATAAGTTGGTTTTATTCCAACGAGGCCAGAAAATGCGGCAGGCTGTCTTATAGAACCTCCAGTGTCTGAGCCAGTTGCTGCGACACAAAGGTCAGAAGCAACAGCCGTTGCAGAACCGCCTGAAGATCCTCCAGGAACCAACGCCATATCGGGTTTGGATTTTTTTCGATAAGGCAAAAAGCAAGGGCCAAAATAGCTTGTTATGTTGGCGGAACCCATTGCAAATTCATCCATATTTGTTTTTCCGATAAAAACGGCGCCATTGTTTAGAAGATTCTGAGTTACAGTTGATTCATATTCTGGAACAAATTCAGAAAGAATTTTAGAGCAGGCTGTCGTTCTGATTCCTTTTGTGCAAAACAAGTCTTTGACAGCAATCGGAACTCCCAGAAGTGGCAAATCTTCACCTTTTGAAATTCTTTCGTCAGCTTGCTTGGCAGAATCCAGAGCCTTTTCCTTGTCTAGTGTTATATATGCATTCAATTCGGAATAATTTTCTATCCGGCTAATATAATGTTTCATCAATTCAACTGATGAAAATTCTTTGCTCTTTAAGCCTTTTTTAACTTTTGAAATTGTTAAATCTTTTTCCATTTCATTCCTTAGCAATTACCAAAAAAAGATCAGCGCTTAGACTGCCTCTTATTATTTTCCCAAAAATCTCACAGCCTATATCTTACCATAATATTTCCGTGATTGACCACCTCAACAATGAAAAATATCTAAACTTTTATGGGACTATTTAGAATTTGACACGGAAATAAACAATTTGTGATAATGAAAACAAGGGTTGGTTATTA
>CAJOOW010000075.1 GCA_905236375.1 uncultured Alphaproteobacteria bacterium
AGGCAAAGGCAAAGTTGATGGCATTGCTTGATAAGCATCTTGAACTTTTTGAGAAGATTTTTCAAAAGCAAAAGGCTTTGAATTTTAATCAGATTAAAATAGACGAAAACAAAGAGTATCAGGCTTGGAAAAAAGAAATAACTGATAACTTTTTTGAAATCAAATTAAACTCAAAGAGGATCGATAATCTGAAAGAGCAACATACTTCATTAATAGCGGGAATCCCTGATATAGAAAGAAAACTTGTTTCCCAGGCCGAACATTTCGGCATCAAGCGTGCAGATCTAATTTCTTATTTTATGGATCAAAATTTTGATTCAAAGTGGCTCGAATCGTTGGCTTCAAAAACAGGGAAGGGCTGGAAAGACTTTTATCAAACAAACTTGAATTATCTTGAAAATTTGGTTCAGATTTCTGAATCTGTTGAGCAAATTTCTTTAGTTCCATTTTCTCTCTTTAGAAACATCTTGCAAACGATTCAAAAGGCTGAGAGAAACGAGGCTAGGGCAAAGAAAGAAATGATAGAAGCGAATTTAAGGCTCGTCATTTCGATTGCAAAGAGATATACAAATCGTGGCTTGCAATTTCTGGATTTAATTCAAGAAGGCAATATTGGATTAATGAAGGCCGTTGATAAGTTCGAATATCGCAGAGGATATAAATTTTCGACTTATGCAACATGGTGGATTAGACAAGCTATAACGAGATCTATTGCAGATCAGGCCAGAACAATAAGAATTCCTGTTCATATGATTGAAACAATCAATAAGTTGGTTAGAATGTCCAAGCAATTAATGAGTGAATTGGGACGAGAACCGACGCATGAAGAACTTTCCGCAAGGCTACGAATGCCAATCGATAAAGTTAGAAAAGTTATGAAAGTCGCAAAAGATCCAGTTAGTCTTGAAACTCCTATCGGAGATGAGGACGAGAGCCATTTGGGAGATTTTATAGAGGATAAAAATGTTGTATTGCCGGTTGATGCCGCGATACAATCGAATTTGAAATCTGCAACGACAAAAATTCTTTCGACTTTAACAGGCAGGGAAGAAAAAGTTCTCAGGATGAGATTTGGTATTGGTTTGCAATCTGATCACACTCTTGAAGAGGTTGGTCAGCAATTTGCTGTTACACGCGAAAGAATAAGACAAATTGAAGCAAAAGCTTTGAGAAAACTAAAACATCCGAGCAGATCTCGAAAATTGAGAAGTTTTTTGGATAGTTAAGAGAAATAGGTTGGTGGCATATGAGTATTGAATCAGTATTGTCTAAAATCGGAAAACAACTAGATAAAGCTGTTTTAGTTATCAGTGAAACTTGTGACGCTATGTTTGCATCAAATGCATCAAGGAGACAAACGGACTTCCGCTACCGGCATTCTTCATCTACTTCGCCATATGTGATTTTGATCTTTGATAGTTTCTTAGCTTTTCTTTCGATATTTATATCGATTCACCTTAGAATTGGAATGGATTTCCTAGATTATTCTCCATCTTATATTTTAAAAAATATGTTTGTTTTTTGCCTTGTAAGCTCGAGTATTTTTCTTTGGCTGCAGACTTATCAATCCTTTTGGAGATATACGACAGTAGAGGATATGACGTCGATTTTTTTGGCTGTTATTCTCTCTAATATTTTGTTCTTTCCTTTAATGATGTTGATGAATCAATCTGATTTCTTGCCATATTCTGTGCTTGTGATAAATGTTTTTGTTTTATGCATTATGCTTATGGTGCCAAGATTTATTTGCAAGATGATTTATAATCAAAAGCTCAGCAAAGTAAGAAGATTTGATTCCATAGCAAAAAGAAGTGGGCAAGTTCCTGAAATCCCACAGGTTCTTTTGGTGGGAAATGTGAGTTCGATTGAAGCTTTTTCAAGAGAGGTTATTTCTAATGAAGATGTTTCATTTAATTTTGATCCAGTTGGAATTTTAACGCTTGATCCGGCAGATATTGGAAGATCAATAAAAGGAGTTCCAATTCTTGGCGAACTTCGAGATATCCAAAAAGTTATTACATCTTTGTATAAGGAGAATGTTTTTCCTAAACAGCTCGTGATTTCAGAAAAACAAATGCCAGAAAATGCAAAAAAATTCTTGATTAGATTTGCGGAATCTCACGGTCTTCTTTTGCTCCATGTTATGTTTCAATATTCTTTTAATCAGATCTCAGAATAATTCTTCTTGACTTCACAAAACTATTGTGATAGCCTGTAGATGGTTATATATATATATATATATATAAAGAACAATGAGATTTTTAGGTAATGTTTTAATAACATTTTTTATTTTGACTTATGCTGTTTCAGCGATGAGTATTACGACTGAGTCTCAGTTTAGAGATCTCGTTTATGATATCAGTTATAAAAATCATCTGGATTATGTAAAGAAACAGTCTACCTGTGGCAGTTGGATAAAAAATAAAAAGAATCCCTTTTCGGATTCAATAAGAAAGAATATTCCGGGGCTATTGAAGGATCTATTTCAAGATCGTGGCATATTTGCCAATAAACAAGTAAAAGAAAAAGGTATCTTTTCAGGAGAGCGGGATAAACTCGCATTTATAGAGTTTGATGGGGCCGGTTATTTGCCGAAGGAGCAATATAAACCAGAACATCTAAATGCTTTGATATTTGCCAATTGGGCTTTTATTTATTATAAGTATGCGAATGTTGCTAATGTTGCTTTAGATCAAATAAAAGATCAAAAATTAAAACAAATAATTAAGGATTCAAGAGATCCGAATGTGAGACACTTAGTCTATAATCTTGTTCTTACGATTTTTAACACTCCTACTTACCAAAAATACAAAAAATATAAGGGCCTTGATAATATCGTAGTTAATGATGTTACTAAATATATCGAACAATTGCGCCTTGATACGTATATAAGGATGATGGCAAAAGCGCAAGCTGGAGCAGCTGCTGCCCTGAAGAATGTCACAACGTCTGGGCTTGTTTATGAGGTTGTGGGGGGCTGGAGAGATACATGCAGAACTGGAAACCTAGAAATCCGAAGATATAATGACGCTAAGACGTATAAAACTGCTGTTGTGAACGGTAAACAATATGATGGAATCATTACAGATGAATTTGGAAATCATTATAAATATGTTGATGAGGATCTGATCCTTCAAAAGAAATCGCAGGGATTCAAACCTGAAATACCTGATTACATCTCAGGCAAGTCAATGGTTCATAATGCTGCTTGGGTTGGCAACTCATGTTACAGAAATTCAGTTTTACAGGCGCTGATGGCATCACCAAGTTTTTGCACATTAATACATAATATGGCCCAGAAAGAAAAAGGCACTTCATTTTCATTGGCGACAGCTCTTGATGAGTGGTTTACCTTATTGCACGAAAAGAGACCAGATAAGGAGGAGACGAATAACTGTAGAGCTAAGATTGTTAAAGGAATGAATGATATTAGTAAAGAGAAAAACAAAAAACAATATAATCAGAAATTATGGGCTACAGATAAACCTCAATCATCTTGCCTGTTCTGTCACTGCTTAATGGATGCGCTGGGAGATGAAATGAAGTGTTTGCTGAAAGGTGACAATTCATTAAAGTCTTTTGAAGATTATTTTAATGAGTGTTTGATGACAAAAACGATATATACAAGACGCTGCACAAAATGCGGAGTTTATGATACGTTGATTATGGATGATTCGTCATTACCGGATAAGAAGAGAAGAGAAGAGGATCAGTTTATACTTGATTATACTAGTTGTCAAGGCTATCCGCAGGTGTCTGGTAAGAATCAAGAAAAATGGGATGTATCCTCTATAATAAATAAACCGAAGCTTCTACGGGCCATAAAGAATCATTGTGAGTGTAAGGGATATGCCGAATCTTTGGGCAAAAGTTACAGTTTCAATTATTCTTTTCCTGCAACAGAAGAAGAAAAAAAGTATGTAAATAATTGGGAAATAACAGGGAAATATCTCCAGTTGCCAAAAATATTAATACACATTAAAAACGAAGAAAATTATGGAGCTATATACAAAGAAGAACTAGAAATAACAAACTGTAGATATAAATTAGTTGGAGTTGTTCTCAACGGTTTCGGACACTTTACGGCAAAAGTGCAGGCATTAAGAGATAATAAATGGTATGATATGAATGATATGGATCCAAGCGATGTTAGAGGAGAGAATGGAAAGGTAAAACTTCTTTCTTCTGGCTCCTCCGACTATGAAGGTTCGAACAAAAATGTACCGCCAAAGAACGCTGCCATATTTGTGTATGAACGGATAGATGGTTAGGTCTGTTCATTCTACCAATATTTAAAATGAGTTTTTTAAAAGCTACCATTTATTTTTATGCTGGACGAATGCTTTTGGAAAATGCAACAGTTTCATTGACATCTTGCTCATAAAATGCTATATTCTAGAGGTTATCGGTATTTTAAGATTTTTTGTTATGTCTAGAAAGTGTGAATTGACAGGGAAGGCCGTTCAGTATGGATGTAATGTAAGCCATGCTAATAACCATTCATCGAGAAGGTTTTTACCGAACTTGCAGAATGTTTCTTTTCTAAGTGAAATTCTCGGAAGAACAATTAGTTTCAGAACGACAACGAATGGAGTTCGATCCGTTGAGTCAAAAGGCGGGCTTGATAACTTCCTTCTTGATGCAAGTGATAATAAATTAAGCAGAAAAGCTCAAGCTTTAAAGAAAGTTATTAAAGAAAAAACTAAGAAATAGTTTGAGGGAGAAATAAATATGCCAAAAGCACAGGATCAAAATCAGCAAAGCCAATATCCTTTCTTTATTCATGATCAATACATCAAGGATTTGTCGTTCGAGAATCCGAATTATGTTGCTAAATATGATGAGAAAAACAAAAATAAGCAACCCGAGGTTTCTGTTAATGTTGAGACTCATGTTTCGAAATTTGATGATGAGCACTATGAAGTTGCCATGAATCTCACTGCAAAGTCGGAGTTGGATGGAACATCAATATTTGTCCTTGAATTGACTTACGCTGGTCTTGTCGCTGTCGCTAAGGATTTGAAGCCTGATGTTTTAGAACCAGTCCTTTTGGTTCATTGTCCTTTCTTAATGTTTCCATTTGCAAGAGAAATTGTGGCGAGTGTTACGAGAGCCGGTGGCTATCCTCCATTAATGTTAGATCCTATTGATTTTGCTTCCCTTTACCTTGCTAAAAAGAAAGAAGTTGAAGAGAATAAAGGAGTTGCAAACTAATTGCTTCTTGTTTTATTTGCCGAGTTATAGAGTTTTCCTCCGTTTCGGGAAGTAGCGCAGCCTGGTAGCGCACTTGCTTCGGGAGCAAGGGGTCGGCGGTTCAAATCCGCTCTTCCCGACCATGCTCGTGTTTAGAATTATAGTTTTTAACAAAAAAATTATTTTATTTTCGGCAATACTGTTATATGCAATTCCTTCAATTGTTGAGGAGTTACCTCTGCAGGAGCTCCCATCATGATGTCTTCTGCTTGTTGATTGAATGGAAACGCAATAACTTCTCTTATGTTTTCAGTATTAGCCAAAAGCATAATCATTCTATCAATTCCAGGGGCACATCCGCCATGTGGAGGGGCTCCATACTTGAATGCTTTTATCATGCCCTTGAATTTCGAATCCACAACAGATCGATCGTATCCGGCTATCTCAAAAGCCTTATACATAATTTCCGGAGAGTGATTTCTAATAGCTCCACTCGTTAGTTCTATGCCATTACAAACAATATCATATTGATAAGCCTTAATTTCCAGAGGGTCTTTAGTATTAAGAGCTTCCAAACCTCCTTGAGGCATTGAGA
>CAJOOW010000076.1 GCA_905236375.1 uncultured Alphaproteobacteria bacterium
AAAGAAGTCGGGGAGCAATGTTATGTCATATCTGTCAGAGAATAAATGTCGAAAGAACAGATGATTTTTTCTCAACTTATCAATCGAGGAATTTCAGATAGTCTGATATTAAATGCTTTTGAAAAAGTTGATAGAGATGATTTCGTTCCTTTTAAAGACAGGAGATGTTCACATTCAGATATAGAAATATCCATTGGCGACAATCGAGTTGTTGTTAGGGCCTTTATTTTAGCAAAAATCATAGAAAGAATACTTTTACTGCAACCGGAAAATATCCTAGTTCTTGGAGATGCTACGGGATACTCTGCCTCTGTTTTTCAACAGATTTTTAAAAATGTGGCACTTGGAACTTTTCAAAATTCTGAGATTGAAAATCTTAGAGAGAAGGTCAAAGATGTAAAAGTAAGCTTGGTAGAAGACTTAAAGCTTAAATTCGATGCCGTCTTTTTAGATGGCGGATTTTTTAAAAAAGAAACGGTGAAGAAAATAAGAAAATTAATTAATTTTAATGGATGTCTGTTTTATTTTTCTCGCCCTCCAAGTTTTGAGTTTTCAAAGAAGCAATTTGATTTTTTTGAAGTTTCTGTTTTAATGGACAGAGAATCAAAGACAGAATTGATCTTTAAAATGCCACTGTATTTTCCCTGCGAGACTTTTGGCTAGCTAGAAAATTCATAGCCAACTGTTTTTATGTTAAATCACAATCTCTTTTCATGTCAAATTTTAAATAGTCCCATAAAGAAAATTTTATGTATTTTTTCGCTTTAGATAGTGTTAATTCAGAGACTTTTATAGTTTTTCCTTGCATGTTGTGCGGATTTCTAGGATAATATCAGACGGAAAGGGTCTCCTTCGTCTAGTGGCCTAGGACACCGCCCTCTCACGGCGGCAACACGGGTTCAAATCCCGTAGGAGACGCCATAATCTAATGGGCGCCTAGCTCAGTTGGTAGAGCAACTGACTCTTAATCAGTGGGTCATAGGTTCGAATCCTATGGCGCCCACCACTTGAATTTATAAAATAATTTAATCATTCAAACGCCATAAGAGGGTTTTACATTTTTATCAAAATCTTTTAAACTGAAGAATATTGGCTGATTGTAATCCTTTCCAATTGAAAAGATTTTTTTTCAAAATTTTTGTGCTTTTGTTTCTCTCGTCGTTTTTAAGGGCAGAGATAACGATGGATGCAACTAGTGTTTCATATGATTCAAAAAACAAGATTATCACTGCAGCTGGGGATGTTCATGTTGTTCAAACTCTTAAAAAGGGAAAGACTAGAGAACTGTGGAGTGAAAAGATTGAATATAACAAGGAAACTGGCAAGATAAAACTTATTGGTGAATCAATAATGAAAGAGCCAAATGGTGATATTTTTTCTGACAAAAACATCTTTCTTCAAAAGGATTTCAAAGAGGCAATAGCTGAGGCGATGGTTGTTGTTTTGAACGATTCGTCAAAAATCAAAGCGAGAAAGGGAAATAAATCTGATAATCTTTACACATTTGAAAATGTTTCTTATTCGCCTTGTAAAGAGAGCGGTTGTAAATTACCTCTTTGGGATCTCGTTGCCGATAAAGCTATCTATGATAAAAAGAAAAAAAAGATTATTTATAAAAATGTTAGGCTTCGAATTAAAGGTGCTCCTATTTTATTCAGTCCATATTTCGAACATTCTTCTTTTGATGTAAAAAGAAAAACTGGGTTTTTAATGCCTATTATGAGAAACGTAAGTGATACTGGTTTTCTGCTTGGGATTCCATTTTATACGGCAATCTCTCCTGATAAATCTTTGAAATTGACTCCATTTTTAAATTCCAAGGGGCGAGCGTTAGGTTCAATGGAATATAAACAACTTTTTCGCAATGCTGATTTTAGTTTTTCATCAAGCTATCTTTCAAAAGGCAAGAAAGTCAAAGATCCAGCAGCTGACGCTACAGAAAAACAGATAAAATCGATTGAGGCTAAAAAGAGAGCGGAGGGAAAAAGATGGCATATAGACGCAACTTTAAAGTCGCACGATTTGGATAACAAGCGTATTTCTATGAGGTATAACAGATCGAGTGATATGACCTATAGATCGAAATATCCCGTTGTTCATGATCATGGGGCATATATTTCAAAAAAGTTTAATGATTCCAATGTCATCATGGATTTTTACAATAAAGATTATTTCCTAACAGCTGAGACTCACATGTATCAAACCGATGATAAAAAAACAGCGCCAAGTGTTTTTCCTCATATTAATTTTAACACGAGAAAAGAAGCACTTTTCGGGGAAATAGCTTTTGATAGCGATACTTTATATCTGACTCGCGATGAAAAAAAATCTGAGATGTTTGCTGAAAAATTTTTTAGATCGTCAAATAAGGTGTCTTGGCAGAAAGACTTTAATCTTGCTCCATTTTTAATTAATGTTAATTCAGGATTTAGAGCTGATATTTTTAATACTAGCAAATCAGAAGGAGCAGAAGAAACAGATCAAAAAGTTTTCCCGATTTTTGAAAATCAGATGGGATTTTCAATGCCATTTGAGAGTAGGGTAGGGGAGCAAAAATCTATTTGGGGGCCTAAGATGATTTTTACTAGTGTTCAAACAACGACCCGAAGAGTGAAAATCAAGCAGCGAGAAGATTCTATTTTTGATAATTTTAGTGATTTAAATTTACACGCAATCAATCGATTTGGCGGCTATGACCTGATAGAGAGAGGGGAAAGAGTTTCTTTTGGAATTGAAAATTCAATGTTTAATTCCAAAAGACGTTGGCTGAATTTTTTTATTGGGAAATCAAATTCGATTTCAGAAGATGAAGACAGCCAGTTTAAAGGAAGAAGTGCAACAGTTGGCAGAATTGTCTTAAAACCGCTTGATAATCTTTCTCTTAGAACTAGATTTGTTGGAATTCCTATATCAGAAAAGGTTCAACAATTTGAGTCAGGAATTAATGGAGAATACAAACGTTTCTTTGCAGGTACTGGATATCTTTATGATAAGAGAATAAAGTTGGTTCATGAAAAAGGGATTGCTCAGTTAAAGCTGAATTGTGGATATAAAATTAATGATTTTTGGAAGGTGTCATTTTCTAAAATTTTAAATCTTAAAGGAGGAGGAAAGAGGAATTTAGCTCGTTCGTTCTTTGCTTCATATACGGATGAATGTTTTAGTATGGATTTTGGAATTTATAGAACCAATTTTAGAGATAAGGATATAAAACCGAGAACCGGAATAATTTTGGCGATATCCTTTAAAAACCTTGGAGATTTCATAAAATCTGGGAAAAATCGAAAATATGATGATGCGTTCGGCATGATTGAGTGAGATTTTGGAATATGATAACATCAAATATATTCTGTAATTAAATTACCAAAAAGGGGACATATGAAATTAACAAAAAAATCAAGAGTTTTGGCTGTTTTTGCCATAACTTGCTTGTGTATTGCAATTTTTGGAGTTCGTTATCATTTTCAAGCGCCTTCTTTGGAAGAAACTATTTGGGGAGAAAAGATTGATTGTAGAGATTTTGAGCCTATTGTTAATTCGTATGTTATGAAAAGATTGAAACAGGTTGATCAATCAGGGCCTGCTCGATATCTTGGGCCAACTTTGCCTGCTTTTTCGAGATATGAGCATTCTCTTGGTGTTTTTGCAATTCTGAAGAAGGCTGGATCATCAAAAAAAGAATTAGCGGCAGGTCTTCTTCATGATGCCTCTCATACCGTGTTTTCGCATGTTGGAGATTATATTTGGGCGAAGAACATTAATGATTATTCCCAAGAAAGCTTTCAGGATAGGATTCATTTGAGTTATCTCCATCAAAATAAAATTGATTCGGCTTTAAAACAGATGGGAATGTCTCTTGGAGATATCGATATTGATAAAAATGATTATAAGGCTCTGGAGCAAAAACTTCCGGATATGTGCGCTGATCGCATACAGTACAATATTCATACGGGGGTTATTCTTGGCCGAATAAGCAAGAAAGATGCGAAACAAATAATGGATGATTTGAAATTTGATGAAGAAAAATGGTTCTTTTCAGATCCCAAAATTGCTGCGAAATTTGCCAATTTATCTTTAGACTTTACTCAAAATTTCTGGGGGGCAAAATGGAATGTTTCAATGAATATTCACTTTGCACAAGCTTTAAAAAGGGCTTTAGCGCTTAATATAATAACGACGAAGGATCTTTTTTCAACGGACAGAATTGTTATGAACAAACTTATTAAAAATCAGGATCATTTGATTCAACTAAATCTCCAGCAATGTAAAAACCCAACCGAGAAAATTTCTGGCCAAAAATATAGGAGTGAAATTTTCCATCCGAAGTTTAGGGGGATTGATCCGCTAATAAAAACGGAAAATGGAGGATTTAAAAGGCTTTCTGATTTTGATTCTGATTTCAAAAATAAATATGAATCTGTGAAAAAATGGTGTGAAGTTGGTTTCGAAATGGATATACTGATTGCATGATTTCTGTTTCTGGGGTGTTTTAGAGTGAAGTCTAAAAATATTTCTGCTGCGATTGAATCGCTTCTTGATAATTTCTTTTTGGTTCAGAAGGATATCAACAATGTTTCTGACCTTTATTACACAGTTATTAAGGAAGCGGAAAGTGCTGTTATTCGAAAAATTATGACTTTGACTTATCGTAATAAGAAACAGACAGCGAAAATATTGGGAATTAGCAGGAATACTCTAGATTCAAAAATTAAAAACCTTAATTTGGAGTTTAGTTAATGGGGAAAAATAAGGCAGATTCGTTTCTCGTCCTGCTTGGAAAGTTTACCTCAAGGCGCGGATTTTCTTTTAATGATAAGAAAAAATTTGCAGCTGCGTTCTCCCTGCTCTTGAGTGTCCTTCACTTCGCAAATGAGCCACACGTTATTTCAGTCGATATGTTTCTTGATCATTTTGCATTGCCTCTCAGGATCTCTTTCCACAGACTCATTGAAATTCCTAAGATTCTATCCCATTATATCGATCTTTATCGGGAGAATGAGGCCCTTCGGCGAGAAATCGAGTCCCTTAAAGTTAAATCTATTATTTCTTCAAGTCTAGAAAAGGAAAATGAAGAGCTTCGGAAAGCAGTCAATTTTAAATACAAGTCTAAAATGTTTGAGAATTGCGAAAAAGTTTTGGGTGTCGAGCATTCTGCCTTTGATTCATTTATTTTGATCTCTCGGACTCATGAGGCTACTCAAGAATGCGCATCTGTCTATTCAACCGAAGGTTTGCTTGGGATCGTTTATGAAGTTTTCGATGATTACGCTAAAGTGTTGCCAATTAGTAGTAGACGGGTTTTAATGCAGCGCGGTTCATCTGATGGGTGTTGGTCGTTCAATCGCTGGAGTTCGAATGAATCTATTTTCCAGGATAGACCCGTGCCCGTTGAGAACTTTTACGGCTCTTGCTCATTTGCGCGCTCGTATGCATCTCTTCGTTTTGTTTTTGTTTCGGATTATTGAGGTTTCTGTTATTCCTGCGT
>CAJOOW010000077.1 GCA_905236375.1 uncultured Alphaproteobacteria bacterium
CTTTATCAGTTATAAGAAAAATTGAAAACTATCTAATAACGAATGCCACGAAATATGTTGTGATTGAAGTTTCTCCTGGGATAGATCTGTTTATATTAAATCACAAGCGAAATCTCCTTTCAGAAATGGAACAAACTTATGATACTTCGATTGAGATATCGAGAAATGCCTCTCTTTCAGCGATGGATTGTAAATTTATAGTCAAGGAATATAAAAATGATGAGATATTGATGGCAAAGACAAATACAAAATCGAATAAAAAAAAACCCGTTAAAGTTTCTCCTGAAAAAGATGAGAAGGCTCAGTTAGACCAGAATAACAGGCCTGATGGCGAAAAGCAAAAAAAGAAGAAGAGGTTTAGAAAAAGAGCAAAAGGGTTAAATTCCCAACAAAAGGCCCAAGGAACTCAGCAACAATCTGAAAATGTTGAATCTAATAAACCAACAACAAATGGAAAACAGCAACACAAGAAATATCGGATTGAAAACAAGCAGAATTCGCAGAAGAAGGAATTAACAAAAAACGAGAAGGATAATAGTTCAAAAACAACGGCAAATGATAATGAGAAAAAAGGATGGTTGAAGAAACTCTTTACTTAAACATAAGAAAGATATTTTGCATTTTAGGACTCTTTTTTGCTCCTGTTTCGGCATTTGCTGAAGATTATGTCATAATGGATGATGAAACAGAGGTCTTTCTTTCTGAAATCGTTGGAAAACTCAAGGACGCTCTTGGATATAAAAGCGAAGTCAAGGTTTATATATCAAGCGATAGGAGCATTAATGCTGCCGCAATTCAAAGCGGAGATATTGTAGTAAATGCTGGCGCTTTGATACAAAGTTCGGATTATCGTGAAATAATAGCAATCTTGGCTCATGAAGTTGGACATATTGAAGGCCGACATATTCAGCTCTTTATATCTCAAACTCGTGATTTTGTTAAAGCAGGGCTCGTTCCGGCATTAATAGGAGCTGTCACAGCGATATGTTCTGGAAATCCGGCGCCTCTTATTGCAGGAATGGCTGGAAGCCAATCAATGACACAAGGAATGGCATTAAGCAAACTTCGGCAAAAGGAAAATATAGCTGATACGAAAGCAGCAGAGGCAATGAAAAAGCTGAAATGGCCTATCTTTGAAGGATTTGTTTCGATTCATAAGAAATTGGAAAACAAATCGTTTGCTTATAATGAATACCTTTCGACTCACCCTTTGCCTGAAAAACGAATTTCGAAATACAATGAATATCTTGAGCAATCAAAATCATGGCAAGTTTCTGAAAAGACGAAAGCGACATTGTCTCGATTTGAAAAGACTTTTGCCCGAATAAAGTTAAAAATGAATGCTTTAACGGCTCCAAAAGATTCTTTGAAAGCACTTTATCAAAATCCGAAAAACGAAAATGAAAAATATGCTAGAGCCGTTGTTTTATATAGAATGGGAAGATATAGTGAATCGTTGAATCTTATGAACGAATTAGACAAAAATGATAATGATATTTCGGCTTATTTCGCAGAGATAAAGTGCATGGCATTAATTAATATGAAACGTTGTAGTGAATCAGCAAAGATAGCAGCGGAAGCTTTAAAAAACATAAGACGGATTAAAGATCATAGAGACCTTGCTGTGATTCACGCAGAAGCAGTTATCGCTGGCAATTTAATTAATCAAGTTCCAGAAGCTATAAAGAATCTCGAAAAAGTTCTTTTTCCAAAAGAAGATGATTTGAGCGTTTTAACCGAATTAGGCAAATTATACAGCATGTCAAAGCAGGATTCTAAAGCCAGTTGGTGTGCTGCTAAATCTTCATTCCTTATTGGCGATTTCAAATTGGCTAAGTTTCACGCAAAACGGGCTATGTCTAGCTCAGATAAATCTATTAGAATGAAGGCTCAAGATGTTTTGAATTCTATTGATGAGTCTGAAAAAGACAATTCACCAGAATAAATTCCTGATATAAAATCAATTCTTTTTCGAGTTTAACACAGCCCGTCCTTAGACTAGACAGACTGTGTTTTTCGGAACTTCTTATTTAAATTAGAAGCAAACTTTTGCTCCGATGACGAATAATTCGCCGTGTTGTTTCATGATCGCATTGCGCTTTTTATCGCTATTGAAAATCATGTTATATCTCTTGCATGCTTCTTCGCAAGATTTCGTTTTGATATAATCAATTTCTGCAAACAAAACCAATCCATCGACAATTTTATAATCAGCAGCGAGAGTTAGCATATTTCCCCTTGTATAGGCATTTGTATCAACTTTGCGTTTCGTGTGATGGAAAACTCCAGAAAGTGTTAATTGATCATTTACCTGATATCTTGCGCCAATGTTCCATGCTTTTCCGGCATTCGCTTTTGTCGATCCAAGGAAGTTACCAATATTTGCCATGGCTTGTTCATCTGTCTTCCCTGTTGTCATGCTTTTCAGACTTCGCAATGTTCTGGATCTTCCGTTATCTATAAATCCGATTCCGAAATCCCATTTTTTATATCCAACTGTGGCGCTTAACTGATATGAGCTAACATTGCGCAATTTTGCCTTTGCTTCAATCTTATCACCATCGTGATTAGCCTCTGTTCTCTCATAGCTAGTTACGTCGACATTTTTTGTATCTTCGAAAACATAAATTCCAGAAAGTTTAGTTCTGACTCCATTTTGGAATTCATAAACATGAGTTAACGCGAAAGCAATATTATTGCGACCGGATGGCTTTTCATCGCCTCTGTCCTTCGTTAAGAACATTCCGTTATCGTTTCCATTTGATGCGCTTCCAGCATGCCAGTTCTTATCAGTGTGACCATGATGTTTCGTATCTGGAGTCACAGAAGCTGATAATTGGAATCCATAGAATCTTGGAGAATAATAAGAAATCTTCGTTGCTTTGCTGCTATATCCGATCATATAAACAGGAGCAATAACACCAGTTGCATAATCGAATGAGTGCGGGATTGTCCCATCCATTCCAGTTGTTCCTCCAAGCAATTGCTGTCCGCTATAGATGCATTTTGCATCAGGCCCTTTGACGTTTCCAATATGAAGAGTTCCCAAATTATCTCTTGAAAACGAAATATACATTTTATCGACTCCAGTGTCATCTTTCATAGCGTCAAGGTCGATTTCTGCCATATATTTAACGCCATTATCGAGTTTTCCAACGGCCTTGAAATCTATATCGGCTTCTCCAGCGACGATTCTTGTCATCGTAGAATCTTTATCGCTCTTGGAATAATCGATTTTTTCAGGTTCAGCTTTGTCTTTCGTGACAGCTTTTCCATAGTACGTGTTGTGTGGTTTCCCAAAGTTTGGGTGAACCTGAGCCTCCCCAGATATTATTAATTGAGGCTTTCCTGCCGAATCTTCTTGCTTAACAGATTTTTCTTCCGGCTTCTCATTGTTGGCCTCAGCCATTGCTTGAAAAGACATCCCAGCAGTTAAAACCGCAGCAACCAAAAACAAATTTTTCTTCATATTTCTCCTATATCATGATTTTTTCCAAACGCACGCTTAAGTTTACAAAGATGCTAGAAAAGATTTATGAAAAATATCAAAAAATTTCTAAGAAGTTATTTCTTCTGTTGCGCTTAAACAACAGGTATTCTTGCTGGGATTTTTGTTGTCAATTTTTGATTGTAACACTGTAATTTTTCCTGCAAAAACTTATAAGAATTAATTTTTAAAAATCCAAAGTCGATTTAAAAGATGATTTATAAAATAATCTTTTTTAAATTCTCGTGACTTTCTTTACGAATTCAGAGCTTCTGAGATCCGCCATGATCATAGTCAATTGTGAAATATCTTTAACTTCAAGTTCGATTTGAATTTGAACGAGATTATCGGATTGTTCTCCAATGTTCAAATTTAGTATGCTTGCTCCTCTTTTTTCAATCATCTCAGAAACTTGAGCTAAATTGCCTGCGGCATGTAAAACTAAAATCGACAATCTTGCCAAATATTTGGCATCGGAATCGAATGCATCTGAATCCCACGTTAAAGAGAGAATTCTGGCATCAGATGAACTTTGCTGATCACTGAAAATCGGACATTCTTCAATGTGAATTTCAACTCCTCTATCCTGAAAGAGAATTCCCATAATTCTATCTCCAGGAACGGGCGTGCAACAAGTTACCGGCATTATTGGAACATTTGGCACGCCAATAATTGGAAGAGTTTTCTTTTCATTTTTCTTCCTTATTTGCTCATCGTCACTTGAAATTTCAATATTCGTTTTTTTCAGTTTGTTATAAACATCGAGAAGTTCTCTCATAGTTATTTCAGCTGATCCAATAGCATAGAAGAGATTATTGATTTGATCTAATTTACAAGCTGTTGCCAGATTTTGCATATCGCTTTCTGAAACATCAATGTTGTGTCTGCTGAAAAATTCATCGAAATTGCTTTTTCCTATCATTTCAATGCGTTCTCTTTCAAGAGAATTAAGTTCTTTTTTTAAAGCCGATTTCGCTTTTGTTGTCGTTACAAATCCTTCCCATGCTTGCTTTGGACAACTCTTTTGATCCGTTGAAATCTCAACTTGATCTCCATTCTCAATGACGCTTTTTAAAGAAACAGGCACTCCGTTAATTTTTGCTCCAACAGCGTGATTTCCGACATCTGAATGAATCGAGTAGGCAAAATCAAGAACTGTAGCTCCTTTCGGAAGAGATACGATTGTTCCCTTTGGGGTTATGCAAAAAACTTTGTCTGAAACAATCTCACTTTTAGAATTGGCCAGAAATTCATCCATGCCTGAAGTGTTTTCCAAGATATTAACGAGGTTACTGAGCCACATCGCATCCGTTTTTGTTTTCGCCTTATTGCTGCTATTGCCAGATTTATAATCCCAATGTGCAGCAATTCCATATTCAGCAACCAAATGCATTTCCTTTGTTCTTATTTGAATTTCTATCCTTTTGTTAAAAGGTCCAATGACACTTGTATGAAGGGACTGATAGCTATTGTTTTTTGGAGTACTGATATAATCTCTAAATCTTCCAGGGACAACTAGATAGTTCCTATGGATTACTCCTAGTATCTGATAACATTGAGGAATTGTATCAACAATGATTCTAAATGCCATAATATCAGAGAGTTGTTCAAAAGAGATGTTTCTGATATTCATCTTTTGCCATATTGAATAAGGGCTTTTTAGACGGCCTGTTATCGTGCAGTGAATCCCTATTGATTCGGCCAATTCAGAAAGCTTTTGAGAAATTGCAATTACGGTTTCTTCTGATGATTCATAGAGCTTTTTTAACCGAGGTTTGATTGATTTATATATTTCAGGATAAAGTTCCATGAATGCTATATCTTGAAGTTCATCTTTTATTGCAACAATTCCGACCCTTTCAGCTAATGGAGCATAAATTTCTAAGGTTTCCTTCGCTATGAATTGTCTTTTGGATTTCTTTTTTTTATATTTCAAAGTTCTCATGTTATGAAGCCGATCAGCTAATTTGATCACGAGAACTCGAATATCTGATGCTGCAGAAATAAGCAATTTTTTAAAATTTTCTGTTTGGGCTCCTCCGATGGAAGATAGTTCAAATCTTGATAGTTTTGTTACTCCATTAACTATATCTGATATCTTTTTCCCGAATATTTCTGTTATTTCTTCCAAGGTTGTGTTAGTGTCTTCAATTGTGTCATGCAGAATCCCAGCTATGACGGTCTCTTGATCCATCTTGAGATTTATTAAAATTTCTGCGACTTCTAGAGGATGTGAGAAGTATGGATCGCCGGATTCCCTTATTTGAGTTCCATGTTTGTTTAAGGCAAACACATAAGCTCGCTTTATAAGATCTGGATCCAACTTATCAGTATATTCGCTCATGCAAGAAATGAGTTCTTCAGGAGATTTCAAAACATTCCTCATTTAAAGCATGGACTCCTACTTTAAGTTTATATGGATCAAATTAATTTTTCCTCAACTTTTTTATTCTTTGAGATAAATAATTTGAGCCATCATTTTTCTTCCATTGCTTTATTAGATCGCCGTTTGATCTGTTAGAATTAAGAATTCATCGACTGGAAGAAATCATCATTTGTCTTAGCATATTTTAGTTTTTCTAGTAGGAATTCCATAGCTTCGATCGTTCCCATCGGACTTAGTATTCTTCTCAAAATCCACAATTTCGATAATTTGTTTTTGTCTTTAATCAAGAGTTCTTCTTTTCGAGTTCCTGATCTGTTTATATCAATTGCTGGGAAAACGCGTTTGTCTGAAAGTTTTCTGTCAAGTATGAGTTCAGAGTTTCCTGTTCCTTTGAACTCTTCAAAAATGACATCATCCATTCTCGATCCGGTTTCAACAAGGGCCGTTGCGATGATTGTTAATGAACCGCCTTCTTCGATATTTCTTGCGGCTCCGAAGAATCTCTTAGGCCTTTGGAGGGCGTTTGAATCAACTCCTCCTGTTAAAACTTTTCCAGATGAAGGAACGACGGTGTTATATGCTCTTGCCAAACGGGTTATTGAATCGAGAAGTATTACAACATCTTTTTTGTGTTCGACGAGTCTTTTTGCTTTTTCAATGACCATTTCTGTCACTTGGACGTGTCTTGATGCAGGCTCATCGAAAGTCGAACTGATAACTTCTCCGTCGACTGATCTTTCCATATCCGTAACTTCTTCAGGCCTTTCATCAATCAAAAGAACGATAAGATAAACATCTTTGAATTTCTCAGTGATTGATTGTGCGATTGTTTGAAGCATGACAGTTTTTCCAGTTCTTGGAGGAGCAACTATCAGGGCTCTTTGGCCTTTTCCAATTGGGGCAACAAGATCAATAACTCGCTGAGTGAAACTTCCATCTTTTGCAGGATGATCAAGTTCAAGACTCAACATTTCGTCAGGATAAAGAGGAGTCAAGTTGTCAAAATTGGTTCTTCTCTTGATATGTTCTGGATCTTCAAAGTTGACCTTTTGAATGCTTAGAACAGATGAATATCTTTCGGTATCTTTTGGGGCTTTGATTTGGCATTCGATCGTATCTCCGGTTTTTAATCCGAATTTCTTTATAAAAGATGGGGCGACATAAACATCATCAGGCCCCGGGAGGTAATTGGATTCTGGAGATCTCAAAAATCCAAATCCATCTTGAAGAACTTCTAAAACTCCTGTGCTAAATATTGGAATATCCGCTTCTGAAACTTTTTTTAATATCGAAAAAACCAAATCTTGTTTCCTCATAAGATGTGGATTTTCAACATTATGTTCAATTGCGAATTCAAGCAAACTTGATAACGACTTTGATTTTAATTCTTGAAGATTCATAACCTGACACTTCCTATTATTTTCCATTTTGATGATCAAAAAATTTAAATGATATCTCTCGCGATATGCGATACACGGTTACTATACAGATTTTTTGCGGAAAATGAAACAATTTTTTGAGTGTATGGTTATAAAGTTATTTATGTCTTCCCAATTTGATACAGGTTTCGGTGCGACTAAACGGTATCGACCCAATCTAACTTTCAAATCGGTGCAATCCTAAGAGTAACTTTTCTTTCGAAAAGTTTGAGATAACTTGAAGAAAAATCGTCCGAGGACGGCCTCTAAGCCGATTTTTCGCTTTATCTTTTCTCTTTATTTTGGGTTTAGTTTCCTTCCGGATGTATAGAAGAAAACAGTTATGGTTAACATATCACCGAGTTACCTCGGATCGGGTTTTGTCTCTTGATTTCCTATGGCGGGAAAAGACACCTCGCCGGTTATTTTTAGGGAGGGTGATAACCAACCTTGTTTCTATTATCACAAATTGTTTCTTTTCATGTCAAATTCTAAATAGTCCCATAAAATTTTAGATAAATATTTGAAATTGCACTGTTCTTACACTGCAAATCGAAATGCAATTGCTAAACTTTCTTCTGGGTGCTAGAATTCAGACATTCTTCCATATTATTTTTTGGTTAATTGTTATGATAATGGATGGCAAAAAAGGTTTGATAATGGGTTTAGCTAATAAATTTTCTATAGCCTATGGAATAGCAGAATCACTTAGAAAACAAGGAGCTGAACTGGTTTTTACAGCTCAAACAGATTATTTCAAAGAAAAGATTAGCGACATTGCTAAGGAATTTGGAGGACATGAAGTCATTCTTTGTGATGTCTCAAAAGACGGAGAAATTGAAAATGCTTTTGATAAAATTTCAAACGAAGTGGGCCCACTTGATTTTATAGTTCATTCAATCGCTTTTTCAGACAAAAACGAACTAACTGGAAAATATTATAATACTTCACGAGCAAATTTCTTAAATGCCATGAATATTTCATGTTACTCATTTACAGAGGTCTGCAGAAATGCTCAGAAATTAATGCCAAATGGTGGATCATTAATAACGATGACATATTATGGTTCTGAAAAAGTTGTTCCTAATTATAATGTTATGGCGCTGGCTAAGGCAGCTCTCGAAACAAGCGTCAGATATTTAGCTGATGATCTTGGAGAGTTTGGAATCAGAGTAAACGGAGTTTCTTCAGGGCCGATCAAAACTCTTGCTGCTTCAGGAGTCGGAGAATTTTCAAAGATCTTGGAATTTGAAAGGAACCGTTCCCCGTTAAGGCGTAATGTTACAAGGGAAGATGTCGGAGATGCTTGTTCGTTCTTATTGAGTGATTTGGCCTCAGGCATAACTGGAGAAATTATTCATGTTGACTGCGGTTGTAGTACGATTGGCGTTAAGTTTTAATGCTAGATCTCTATTTGGATTGACAAAAGCACTAGTGTTATGAGAAAATACAAAAGCACATGGCGAGTGTAGCTCAGTTGGTTAGAGCGCCAGATTGTGGCTCTGGAGGTCATCGGTTCGATTCCGATTACTCGCCCCATTTGCTAAAAAAGATGTGCCGATTTAGCTCAGTTGGTAGAGCAACTGATTTGTAATCAGTAGGTCGAGAGTTCGAGTCTCCCAATCGGCACCATGAGCTATGATTCATATAAGCCTGGACAAACAACATGATCTCACGAACAACAAGGATATTTAGAACAGATAGTATCGACAATGAAAACTTACGGACTGAAAAACGCCGTAAACGCATACAGCCTTTTTCGTAATCTAAATCTCGACGAGATAAGGAAAACAGACAATAACGGTATCTTTCCGTCCTCGAAGAAAAATAATAAAATTCAAATCTCCGGGAAATTCCCGGAGATATATAAGTCATCAATACCTATGACACTTATTTATCCCAGAAGTTACACTTAGTGGCAGTTTCGTGGTAAAATAGTGGCATCCTTTGAGATTTCAAAAAACTAAAACGTTGCAATATTTCAGATTTTAGCGTTTATTTTTTCTCAAGTTCAACTTTACCATTTTGAGACGAACCATCCTCAATCTTTATATTTTTTGCCAATTCAGCTATTTTTTGTAGATTATCATCTAGATGTTTGTTTAACTCTACTTCCTCTTCCTTAATTATAAGCTCGCCTTTGTTCTCTTGAAAATCATGAGGAAGAGCAAATTCCGTCGTCTCAGGATTGGCATCCGAAGAAAAAGTCTCTTTTTGATAAAGATCTTTTTGCACATTATTTTCTGACGAAAATGCTATAGAACTGAGTCCGCTTAAAACTAAAGATAAAATTACTTTTTTCATTGATATTTCTCCTGAAAACTTATTGTGCTTCACAGTCTATTCTATTTTTGTCAGAAGGTCAAATCAAAAAATTCTAACCTACTTGATTTTCTCATATATTTCGTCCAAAATCGTTACATGTCTTTTGTATTGGCGTTTCGATGTCTGCAGATAAAAACGAAAATTTCAAAATAGCTGCAAAGAATCGACGAGCGCGATTTGATTATGAAATTTTAGAAACGCTAGAAGCTGGAATAGTCTTGACTGGATCTGAAATCAAATCTGTTAGAGATGGCAAAGTAAGCATCAATGAAGCCTTCATTGGCTTTATGAAAAATTCAAATGAAATATTCCTATTCAATGCCGACATAGCCCTTTATAAACAGGCAAGTTATAACAACCATGAGCCAAGGCGCCCGAGAGTCTTATTAATGCATAAAGCACAAAGAGCTAAGTTTTTAAATGCAGTTCAAAAAAAAGGAATGACGATTGTTCCCTTAACGATGTATTTTAATCATAAAGGTATTTTAAAATTAAGCATTGCATTGGCAAAAGGAAAGAATGTTATTGATAAACGCGAAACTATAAAAAAGCGTGATTGGACAATTCAGAAAAATCGAATTCTCAGGAATTATAACAAGGGATGAAAATCAAATTAACGATAGAATACGATGGAACGGGTTTCTTTGGGTGGCAGAAACAAAATGACTTTAAGTCTGTCCAAGAAACAGTCGAATTTGCCATCGATAAAGTTTTTGCAGATTCCGAAAAAGTCGAACTTTATGGGGCGGGGAGAACTGATACAGGAGTTCATGCAACTGGCCAAGTTGCCCATTTTGAAATTCTTAATGAACATTTGATATCGACTTGGGAAAAAAATATTTCAAAACTTGCTGATGCTATTAATTTTTATCTTGCCGATTCAGGAGTCGTTGTCGTCAGTTCTGAAATTGTTCCAGATGACTTTCATGCGAGATTTTCTGCCAAGATGAGGCATTATAAATATGTTATATATAACCGGCGAGCTAAATCTGTTATTTATGAAAATAGAGCCTGGCATGTTTCGAGACCGTTAGACGTTGAGTCTATGAACAAGGCTGCAAAATTCTTGTTGGGAACCCATAATTTAAATGCATTTAGATCCGTTCATTGCAATGCAACAAATCCAATTAGGACTATCTCTGAAATTGAGGTTTATAAAAATGGCGATCTTGTTATTATGGAAATAGCTGCTAGATCATTTCTCCATAATCAAGTCAGAATTACGATTGGAACTTTAAAACAAATTGGTGAAAAAAAATACCCGATTGAATATATCCAAGATCTTTTAGATAATAAAAACAGAACAGAGGCGGGAGTTACTGCTCCACCATATGGACTCTATTTAACAGGGGTTGATTATTGATCATTATTCATGAACCAGACACTAAAAAGTTTTCTGAACTTTTAGCAAATGATCTTCAATGCAAGACATTAGAAATTAAAATCGAGCAATTTTCAAATGGTGAATTTAAAATTGATCCGATTTCTTCCGATGATCCTCACGCTTTAGTGATTTTCTCAAACGGCGATGATCTTAATTCTCAGTTGTTGAAATTTTTCTTAATTTTGGAAAACCTTAGAGGTTTTCAGATGGTCGATATTTTCATTCCTTATATTCCATATTCAAGACAGGATAAGTCTGTTTCATTTCAAGCCACTTTTAATATGTTTAAAAAGTTTAATGTTAGAAAAATAATTACAATTGATATCCATAAAGCTGTCAATAATCCGATGATTATCAATATTTTGCCACATCAGCTTTTTGGAGAAAGGTTTAAAGGAAGTGATTTTGCTGTAGCGGCACCAGATAACGGGGCAATTTCAAGAGCAAAAGAGTTTGCTGAATACCTTGGAACGAGCCTTATTACCATCGATAAAATTTCTGGAAAAACACAAAATCTCGAAATTGCAAATGGAAGAAAATGTCTTATCGTTGATGATATAGTCGATACTGGAAAAACACTAAAAAACGCAGAGAAGATTTTGAAATCTGCAGGAGCTTCTGAAATTGTTAGCTGTATCTCGGATTCTGCGAGAAATAATTTGATCGATTTTCATGATCAAATCGCAAAGATACTCATATAGCTTTTTTCAATCTTATAATAAAAGGAAGTTGCTTTGTGTTTTTCTAAAAATCTTTCAACGCCACTTTCAAAAGATTTTCAAAAATGCTAACATAACGATACCGAGTGACAAATGAATTTTTTGAAAGTTAGGGAAAGGGAATGTTGTCTAAAGATAACTTTATGAATGCTAAGTCTTGGCCATTCGAAGAAGCAAGAAAGATAATTGATAGGATCAAAAGAACTGGCAAAAAAGAAGTTATTTTAGAAACAGGATATGGGCCTTCTGGCCTTCCTCATATCGGGACTTTTGGAGAGGTTTTAAGAACGACCTTCGTCATGAGAGCCTTTCGGAATCTTTCTGATATTCCAGCGAAGATTACCGTTTTTTCAGATGATATGGATGGCTTTAGAAAAGTTCCAACGAACGTTCCAAACCAAGAACTCCTAGCGAAAAATCTTGAAAAGCCGCTAACTTCAGTTCCTGATCCATTTGGAAAATATGAGAGTTTTGCTCATTATAATAACGCGATGTTGAGGCGATTCTTGGATTCATTTGGATTTGAATACGAATTCAAAAGTTCAACGGAGACGTATAAATCAGGAGCTTTTAACGATTGCTTGAAAAGGATCTTAGAACATTATGATGAAGTCATGAATATAATGCTTCCATCTCTTCGTGAAGAGCGCCGAGAAACCTATAGTCCATTTTTCCCAATATGCAAAAGAACGGGAAAAGTTCTTCAGGTTCCAGTAGAAGAGATCAAACTTGATGAGTATGCAATAGTTTATAAAGATCCTGAAACAGAAGATCTTATTGAAACTTCAGTCCTTGATGGAAATTGTAAGCTTCAATGGAAAGCGGATTGGGGAATGAGATGGACTGCTCTTGGAGTTGATTATGAAATGAATGGAAAAGATCTGATTGATTCTTTCAAGCTTTCGTCGAAGATTTGTCGTGCAATTGGGGGAATGCCCCCGGAAAATCTGACATATGAGCTGTTTCTTGATGATGAAGGAAAGAAAATTTCAAAGTCAAAAGGAAATGGATTATCGATGGATGAATGGCTAAAATATGCCCCGTCAGAAAGTTTAGCATATTATATGTATCAAGCTCCAAAACGAGCGAAGAGGCTTTTTTTCGACGTCATTCCAAATGCTATGGATGAATATATCGATTCTTTGGCAAAATTTGAAAAAGAACCAGATGAAAAGAAGGTAGATAATCCTGTTTTTCATATCCACAATGGAAATCCTCCAAAATATGATGGCTGCTTGAAATTTTCAATGCTTTTGAATTTGGCGCAAGCTTGCAGCACTTCTGATGAAGGTGTTCTTATTGAATTTATAAAGAAATATGCCAAAGATTGTTCAAATGAGACTTTTGAATATATGAAAAAAATGGCAGGCTTTGCAATAAATTATTACAAGGATTTTGTTAATGGATCGAGAATCCCTGAAAAACCGAATTATAAGGAGAGAGAAGCCTTATTGGATTTAGAGAATTCTTTAAAAAAGTTTGATGAATCAACGACGGCAGATGAAATTCAAAATCAAGTCTTTGAAATTGGGAAAAAGTTTTATGTAGATAACTTAAGAGGCTGGTTTTTGACGCTTTATAAAGTTTTATTTGGGGCAGAAAGCGGGCCAAAAATGGGATCATTTATATCACTCTACGGAGTCAAAAACATGATAAAGTTAATAGAAGAGAGGTTAAGTTAAACATTATGGAGAGAGTAAAAATGGAAGCAAGTAATGTCGAAAACGCAAAAGTTTTAAAATTTGTTATTAAGAGGGATGGGACATTTGCTCCATTTGAACTCGAAAAAATTACAAATGCTATTAACGGTGCAGCAACAGCAACAGAGGAATTTGGCATTTCAGAAGCCAGGACTTTAGCTCATAGTGTTGCTGGAAAATTGATAGCAAAATACCCGAAATCTGCACCAACTATAGAAGATATACAGGATATTGTTGAAGAAACTTTGATAGAAAACAATCATCTAAAAACCGCAAAGGCTTATATCCTATACAGAGATCAACATGCTAAATTACGGGCTGAAAAACGATCTTTTGTTAATGCTGTTTCAACGGTTGATGAATATATTGATCAGCTAGATTGGCGAGTAAAGGCTAACGCAAACTCGGGATATTCTCTAGGCGGATTGATTTTAAATCTTTCTGGAAAAGTTGTTGCTAATTATTGGCTCAATAGAGTTTATACCTCAAAAATAGCAGAAGCTCACGTGAATGGATTTTTTCATATTCATGATTTGGATATGCTTTGTGGATATTGCGCTGGTTGGTCATTGAGAACTTTATTACAAGAAGGATTTAATGGGGTTGGAGGAAAAGCTGAGGCAATGCCTGCTAGACATCTTTCAACTGCTTTTTCCCAAGTCGTAAATTTCCTTGGAACTCTTCAAAATGAATGGGCTGGAGCTCAGGCTTTTAGTTCATTTGATACCTATATGGCTCCATTTGTGAAAAAAGACAATTTGAGTTATGAAGATGTTTATCAGGAGATGCAATCTTTCATTTATAACTTGAATATACCAACAAGATGGGGAACTCAAACTCCGTTTACAAACTTAACATTTGATTGGGTTTGTCCAGACGATTTGAAAGGAGATCATCCAATTATTGGTGGAGAAGAAATGCCATTTACTTATGGTGAACTCCAAAAAGAAATGAATATGATAAATAAAGCCTATATAGAAGTAATGACAAAAGGCGATGCAAAAGGCAGGGTATTTACATTCCCGATTCCAACTTACAATATAACAAAAGATTTTGATTGGGAAGGAGAAAATGTTGACAGACTTTTTGAAATGACTGCAAAATACGGAGTGCCTTATTTTCAGAACTTTGTAAATTCGGATCTAAGCCCAAATATGATTAGATCAATGTGTTGCAGATTACAGCTTGATTTAAGAGAACTTTTGAAGAGAGGCAATGCTCTTTTTGGTTCTGCAGAACAAACTGGATCCATAGGAGTTGTAACAATTAACTGTGCAAGACTCGGATATTTGCACAAGGGAGATGAATTAGGGTTGATATCACATCTGGATGATCTTTTAAGAACTGCAAAGAACAGCTTAGAAATAAAAAGGAAGATAGTAACGAGATTGATGGAAGGTGGCCTTTATCCTTATACAAAACGATATCTTGGAACTTATAAAAACCATTTTTCGACAATTGGCGTTAATGGAATGAATGAAATGGTTCGAAATTTTACGAATGATGAAAAAGACATAGCGAATGAAGAAGGACGAGATTTTGCCATTAGAGTTTTAGATCACATCAGAGAAAAACTTGTTGAGTTTCAAAAGGAAACAGGACATCTTTATAACCTAGAAGCAACTCCAGCAGAAGGAGCAATGTATAGATTTGCCAGAGAAGACGCAAAGAGATATCCTGATATTATTCAAGCAGGGACAAAAGAAGCCCCATACTATACAAACTCATCACAATTGCCTGCGAATTATACAGATGATCTTTTTGAGGCTCTTGATCATCAAGAAGTTCTGCAAAGGAAATATACCGGCGGCACGGTTATTCATTTATTTATGGGTGAAAGAGTTTCGGATTGCTCTGTATGCAAGGATTTAATTAGAAAGGTCTTGACGAGATATAAAATTCCATATATAACGATTACTCCGACTTTTTCAATCTGCCCAGTTCATGGCTATCTTGAAGGGGCTCAAGAATTTTGCCCAAAATGCGATGAAGAGCTGATAAAGAGACAACTCCTTTCGGGAAATATTATAAGTGATGAAATTTGCGGAAAGTGTGCTTAATAATATAATTAAGTAAAAAGAAAACTGTGCATATCCGCATTTTCCCTTGAAAACGATTGAGATTTTGTTATTTATGTGATAGGCTATAGTGCATGTCCTCGTAGCTCAGATGGATAGAGCGCAAGATTCCTAATCCTGAGGCCGTGGGTTCGAATCCCGCCGGGGACACCACTTATAGCTAGGGCTGTGAGCCTGAGATTATCTGTTTTTTTTTAGAATCTGTATCCGATTCCGAGTTTGATTGTGTGTGATGAGTTCTTGATTTTATGAGTGACGCCATTTAATGTCTTGCTCATCTTCGCCTTGAATTCATAGTTATATTCAAGTTTC
>CAJOOW010000078.1 GCA_905236375.1 uncultured Alphaproteobacteria bacterium
ATGAATGAGAAATGTTGATAACAAAGTTATTGGAAGTAGCGCACTCATCCATTTTTTTCTCTCTATTTTTATTTTTAACAGAAGCCAAATCAAAACGAAAGGAATGATAACAGTTGGCAAAACTTTCCAATGAGTTTTAAAAGCATCGCCGACGCCAAGCATTACATCCTCTTGTTCGGCAAATAACATTCCAAAATCGTATTGAGTCATCAATCTTCCAAAATATGAAATTTTTGAAAATTGCATCAGTTGCAAAAGGCAAAGCAGAATAATAATAAAGTTCCTGAACCACTTATGACTGTTTAGGACAATTGCAGAGCTAAAAATCGCTAAAAATGGAATAAGACGAATTACTCTGTTTATCTGATATTTTTCGTTATAAGAAGCAAAAATATAATCCGGAGCCATCAGCAATAAGCCGACTCCTATGATTAATAATAGCGTCTTGATAAAATTATTTTCTAGGCTCATTATGGAACTTTCTATAATGAGTTACATAAGTCACGGTTTTAGTTTCAGGATGTTTCGTGAGTTCCATATATCCTCCGCGACCATCATAATCTAACCCATTTATATAAAAGATATTTTCTTTTTGATTTGGGTTATGAATTTCAAATCCTAAAACTTCAGCAATAATCTTTGCTATTTCATAATGGGTTGGTTTAAAAATGGATTTGAATTTCTTCATAAATTCTTTGTCATTGCTTTGCACCATAATAGGAATATCGGCAACTTGTGGAAACAAAAATGAATGGCTCCAAACACCACCTTCTCCCATGCATTCATTATGATCCGAGGCAAAGATAATATAGAACTTTCCCCTCTTTTGTTTATTAAATTTCTTAAAAATTCGGGTGATGATAGTATCAAGATATCTCATCGCTGAATCATATTCATCGATCACTTGAGAAGAGCCACCAGTGTAATGATTTCGATCCTTATATGTATCTGGAAACGCTTTATTATAAGGAGTATGTATGCACCATTGATGCAATAGTATGAGATTATTTCCTTTAAAGTCATGAGAATCAATATTTTCTATTATATATTCATCTAAGACATCGCTTACATGTTTCATATCGCTATTGCGGGTCTTAATTTCATCGATATATTTTTGGCTCATGTTACAGACAGAATTTAACATCTTGTCACGTTTTCCAGAAAAATAATAAACTTTAAATCCGTTTTCTTTTGCCAATTTGCATAAATTAGTTTCACAACCTGATGTCATCCTTGGGTTATTTGGTTCCCAAATAACATTTCCCATAAATTTGCTTGATGCTTTTGTGCATATAGCGCTAGCGATTCCTTCTGTATAATAAAAATTATCCTGTTTCGACAAATCATCAAGCCCCGGAGTCGTGTCTCGTTCATAGCCAAATAGGGACATGTGCTTTGCATTTGCGCTTTCTCCCATTATATATACGATCGTTATTGGTTCTTCCGATTTTATTCCAACATTCTTGATTTCATATGGCAAATATTTCGGGGTTTCGTAATTCCTGAATACATCAACAATAAAGAGGGAAAAACTTTTCAGTGAATTATCAATAGAAACTCTTCCTTCAAGAGGGTAGGGGACTCCTCTATATAGCCAATTTCCAAGAACTATAGCAACCATCGTCGTTACCAGCAAAATATCACCAATAACCGATTTTTTATTCTGAAGCCTAATTAAAGCTAAGATAAGAGCAAATGGAATCAAAACAATAGGGATAATTTTCCAATGTTCAGAAAAAGCAGCTCCAGCTCCATGTGCAACATCGTGCCATTCATCTATCATCGCTATAAAATCAGAAGGCGCTAAAGGCTGTCCAAAATAATCTAATCTCGAGAATTGCATCATTTGAATTGCAAATAGCAAGATCAGAGTCGATAGCATAATCCATTTGTTCTTGCATAAGACAAGTCCTAGACTCAGCGGAACTAAGAACTTCATTACTAAAAAAGTCCACCTTATCTTGTATTCTGGATTTACAGTCATATAAAGATAGTCTGGTAAAACGAACAAAGCTATGAGCGCAATGGTTAATCCAACCGATTTGATAAGTTCTTTTGTCTTCATCTTAGCCTCTTTTGCCAATAGTTTTGTTTACATAATACTGCTGTATCATGCTGAAGATATTGCTGATTGTCCAATAAATTACAACAGCAACAGGGAAGGATGCACAAATATAAGTGAACAATATTGGCATAAATAACATCATATTTTCCTGCATTTTTTGCTCGCTCGTCTTCTCAACAATGGCCTTCATTTTGTTATTTGTTGTTGATAATTTTTGTTGCAAATACATCGTAAGTCCCATAATGAGAGGCCAAACCCCAATTTTCAAAAAGCTTGGGGGATCCCAACTAATCAATCCAAAAAGATTGAATAAATAGAGAGGATCCGGAGCTGAAAGATCATGAATCCATCCGAAAAGAGGCGCATGTCGCATCTCAATGCTGATATAGAAAACTTTATATAAACAGAAGAAAATCGGGGTTTGTAAAAGCATCGGCAAACATCCAGACATCGGCGAAATTTTCTCTCGCTTATAAAGCATCATCATCTCTTGATTCATTCTCATTTTATCATGGGCATATGTTCTTTGTAGCATCGTTATTTTAGGCTGGACTTCTCTCATCCTCGCTGCAGATATAAATGACTTTTTCATCAAAGGATATGTAATTATCCTGAACAAGAGAGTTAAAAGCAAAATCACAAATCCCATATTCGAAAAGAGATCCGATAAAACGCCAACCAGCTGGATTAATGGCTTTGTGATCATGAAAAACCATCCAAAATCAATTGCCATATCAAATTTATCAAGCCCTTCATTATCTCTATAATTTTTTAGAAGTTTGATTTCCTTTGGCCCTGCAAAAATTGAGTAATTAAACTCTTTCATCGAATTTGGTTCTATAGAAGTTGTTTTATTCTGTGTCGAAATTCTATAAGTATTCTCATCATTTTTCTCGTACTTCAAAATTCCTGTATCGTTCGCAGTTACTGCACATAGCCAATAAAGATCGGTATATCCAAGCCATCCTCCATTGCCTTTTAGAGCCTGTTTTGAGCCTATTTTGTTGTATTTTATTTCTTCAATTTTTCCATCAGAACAACCAACAAGACCTTCGCGAACTATTGCATAGTTATGAAGCTCTGGATTTGACTTAATTAATTCGGACCTCGGTTGCAATTTTATTTTCTTCGATGAAATATTCAGAACTTTATCTCTTATCTTTATGTAATAACCATCGTCAATCGTTATGCTTCTTTCAATTATCAAACCATTTTGTGTCTGAGTTTTTAAGATCAGAGATTGTTTATTTCCGGAATCTTTATTGCTGGAAGCCCATACTGTCGAATCTGAAACGGAATCTTTATTAGTCTTATCGACATACGTTATAGCATAATAAAACTGTTTCTCAGTGTCCTTTGGAGAGAGCAACATAATATTTTTGCTATCTTTTTCTGTTGTTTCTTTATAGTCCTTTAGAACTATCGAATCGATAATTCCTCCGTTTAAGTCTATCGATCCAATGATGTGATCATTCTCAAGAGGAATCCTTGATGATCTATTCAGCGCATCTTCAACTGATAATGTTTCACGTGAAACATTATCCGCCTCATCATCACTGTCCTCTTTATCTTTGCTGTTCTCTATTTGTTCAGTCTTCTGAGCCTCAGCCTGTTTTGGCTTCTTTGAATCCGCAAAATACTCATACCCAAACATTATCGCCATAAAAACAATCATTGCGATCACAAAGTTTTTCGAACTTGTTTGCTCATTATCATCAAAAGGCATCTTTTTTCTCCTCATAATAATTCAAGGAACTGGATCATATCCGCAATTGGAATATTTCTTAAAACCAGGCCGGCATCTCAGAATTCGCTTAAAAGCCAGATATATTCCTTTCATAGGACCATGTTTTTCAATGGCCTCAATCGCATATGTCGAGCAAGTAGGTATATACCGGCAACTTTGGCGTTTCCATGCAAACACGATCTTATAAAACCTTATTATACTTATAAAAATTCTAGCTAACATGACATTTCGCTTTTCTCAGAGAGTTTAAAAAGTCGGCTCTAAGTTCTGAGAAACTTGATTCAACAGTCTTTCGTGTCGCAATAAAAACAAACATGCAACCTCCCGCGATTTCTGACTCAAATTCTCTCACCAAAGCTCTCAATCTCCTCTTTGCGAAGTTTCTTGAAACGGAATTCCCGACTTTGCGACTTGCCGTATAGCCAACAAAAGCATCGTCGCTATTCTCGGTTTTTAAACAAATGGAAACAACATTCCTTGTTTTTGCAACGTAGCCATCTCTTGCGACTTTCAAGAACACCGATCTTTTTTTTATCGTTTTTGGAATCACAAAGAGATTATGCGCAAAGTCTTTTGCGACCCTTGGCTCTTCTTGCAGCCAAAACCTTTCTTCCGCCGACGGTAGCCATTCTGCTTAAAAATCCGTGTCTTCTTTTTCTGACCAAATTGCTTGGTTGATATGTGCGCTTCATATTACAATCCAATTTTTGAAGTTTAACTTTGAGATTTTATCACAAACGATTGATTTCGACCAGAACTTTTTGAGATCACCGGCTAAAATAGCTCGTTTCATTGTGGGGAAAATGGCTATCAGGCTCCTTCAAAGGAATTTTGTTTTTTCTTACACTCATAAAAAAGTTGAGGTTTTGGAGGTTATGGATTACCATTATTCATAGTGGAACTTTTGTATTTTTTTATCTTCAATGATTCTGAAAAGTTTTAGAGATTCATCTCATAGCCCTATTATCAAGATATTGTTTGCTGCTATTATCCTCAGCTTTTGTCTTTGGGGAGTCGGCGATATTATAAGAAATTATTCGGCTTCAAAGGCTGTCTTTACCCTTGATAAGGAGAGGTTTACCGTTGAGCAGTTCTTAAGAGAATATTCCCAAGAAAAGCAAAGGATTAGAAACATTGGATCCAAGCCACTGACAGACGCCGAGATGGCTAAGTTGAACATCAAAGGTTTGGTATTAAACAAGCTCGTTAATGAAGCTATTTTGGAACGCGCCTACAGCAAACTTGGCATTATTATTCCAAAACAAAGCCTGATCAATATTGTTCATTCATTGCCTCAATTTCAGAATCATGGAACCTTTGATAGCAGAATTTACGAAATGGCAATCAGAAGATCCGGAATTAGTGAACAAGGCTTTTTGCATCAGATCAGGGATAATGTCGCAAGAACGCAATTGCTGCATCCAATCATGGCTGGCTATAAACTACCTTCGATTATAAAAGATATTATCGCAAAGGAGTTTGAGTCAAAATACACCATTCTTGTATCAAAGGTTAATTTAAATTCGTTGAAGAGTGATGTTTCAGCTACCGATGAAGAATTGAAACAATATTATTCGAATAATCAAGATAAATACAGGAGGCCTGAAACAAGAGACGTTTCGATCCTGATAATTGATTATCAAAAGCTTGCCGGTGATATAACAGTTACTGATGAAGAAGTTGAGAGTGTTTATCAAGATAACAAAGAGTCTTATAAACCGCAAGAGACGAGAGATTTCGAGATGTTTTCGTTTGATGAAAAAACCGATGCCGATAAAGCTTGGGATATGATGAATCGTGGAGTCTCTACGAAAGAGGTTGTCAAAGGGCTGACTCCTGATATGGAAAACGTCAAAGGTATCAAATTGACTGATCTGCCTAAGAAAATTGGCAAGGATTTGTTTTCTTTGAAGAAGGGGCAAGCTTCTGAAGTTTATGCGATGGACGGTAAGTTTTATATCTATCGCTTGACCAAGATAACAGAATCTAAACAAATCTCTGTGGCAGATATTAAGGCTGGGATTCGAAAGGAACTTCGCCAGGATAAGATGAATTCGCCGGAGTTTTATTCCAAGATAAAAGAGATGAAAAACAAGATTGATGATGGTTTTGGTTCCGGAAAAACGATTGACACTATCGCTAAGGAGACGGGAATGGAAATCAAGCATATAAGCTCCATTCAAAAAGAGGTTAAAAGCGATGATTTAATAAAGATTGTTCCTGACGAAGATACCAGGACAGAAGTTATTGAGAGCATCTTTACGACGGAAAGAGGACAGGCCAGCCAGATGATTGATTCGAAAGAAAGTGACTCTTTATCTTATGTCGTGGTGGTAAACAAAGTTCGACCAGCGAAAGTCCCAGAATTTGAGTCGATTAAAGATCGATTGAAGAATGATTATATTCTTGAAAACAAGGATAAAAAACTCACTGAGGAGCTAAATGCATTGAGCTCAAAAGGTAATGCTGTTGCCGATATGAAAAAGAAGTTTAGCGTCAAGACTTTCAGATTTTCAAAAAAGGATCTAATAACTCAAAAGGATCACGCAAATCCAGAGGTTAAAAGAATTTTAGAAGAGATTCCAAATCCAAACGCTGTTTTGAATATTATGTCTGCATTGAAGAAGGGAGAAGTTTCCCACTATAAAATTTCGGATTCCGAATATATTATTTTTGGGATCGAGAGCATCGATAAATCCAGCTCAATATCCAAGGAGTTTTATGATGTCATTTCCAAATATATTGACTCTGGAGCGGCTAGTGACGTTGTTCCGGCGACATTAAATGCCTTCAAACAAACGATGAAACTTAAAATAGATAACAAGTTGATCGACGAGGTCACGAAGGGAAGTGACGAAAGAAACGAGGAAGGATAAGATATATCAAAAGCGGATAATGTCAAATCCGACATAATTTTCTCGATTTTTTAATTCAGTTAGCGCCCAGACAAGAGCATCGACTCTGTCTGGGGATTTTTCTGGGGGTTCGTCGTATGATAGAGATAACATCTGTTCTTCAAGATTAAGGAAGTCCTTTTGATGAAAGACCTTATTGTTTGAATAGAGAAGGGCAACAGGTTCCGCCCTTGCGATCTTTCCTTTAATTGCTCGAACCGTTTTAAATGGGGCAAATGGCTCGATAGTTTTGATCATTTCTCCGACCAAATCACCCCCGTTATTGACTTCGGCGACAATGCAACTGGCCCCATAATCATGAACAGCTCTGCATGTTGTTTTTGCCCATTCTTGAGGGGTATATTTCCCGCTTAAATCGTCAAGGATATAGATCTTTTCGTCATATCCAAGACCAGCAACGATGATTCCTGTTTCATCTGAGTTTTCACTATTGCTAACTGCAGGATCAACCCCAACTACAACTCTTTGGAGATTTGATCTTTCGATCTCTCTATATTGAATATCTTCACGTTTCCAGACTGTATTTTCCTTTGTCATAACAAGTTGGCCTTCGAGTTCTTGTTTCCCTAGCCAAGTATTGCCATAAGTTTCAGTGATAGTTTTTATAAATCGCTTGCTTAGGTTTTCGGCGTTTTGGAAAGTTGAGCCAGTTGTAAGATGGGTAAATGGAGACTCCATAAGTTTCTTCAGAATTTTCAATGGTTTTGGAGTTGTTGTTATGATGCATCTTGGATCATCTCCAAGTCGAAGAGAAAATAGGATTTGGTGCCATGTCTCTTCTGGATGCCTGTATTTTGCAAATTCATCCATCCATACTAAATCAAACTGATACCCTCGGATTTTTTCATAGTTATCACCTCCGATTAAATATGCTCTGGCGCCGTTTTCCCATTCAATCATATTTCTTGAACGGTAGAATTTGAAATTTAAAATCGATGGATCTTCGATTTTTTCTTCTTTGTTTTTAAACATTTTTTGAGCGATTGTTGTTGAAAGGAGGCCAGAGATTCCTTCGACCATAACGTCTCTGGCTTCTTTTGCTGTTTTTGCGACGATCGCAATATGTTTATATTTTCCACTGTTGACTAGCTCCATGATTGCTTCGGCGCCGGTTCTGGTTTTACCAAAACCTCGGCCAGCTAGGATCAACCATAGCCATGATTCTTTGTCACCTTCTGGAAAAATTTGTTCGGGCCTGGCAATATCCCGCCAGTTGGGAATTTCATTATTATTGTTATTCATTTTTATTTTTCCTTTTTGGAATTTTTATATTTTGTTATTGAGTAAGCGCGCGCTTATATAATCTCTTTTTTGCGAGATTGTTTTAATTTTAAATTATTTTTAATTTGGATTTTTTCAGAAAAATAAATAAATCAAATAGAGGAATTGCGCGGAATTTTCATTAACGTTGTTTGTAGTCTTCGATTTGATTTTCGTAATCAGATTTCAAATTCGTTTTTATAATTTTCTTGTAGGAGAAAAGTGGAGTTTGGCGCCCTGCATAATCACACTATGCCATAAAAAAAACAAGCAGCACGATTGCATTAAAATCTTTAAAAGTTTGATAATTTGTGAAAAATTGCGCGAGCGCTATCTCCAAGACTTTATAAGTAAATCAGCACAAAGAGCGCTCTTTCATCTTTAAATTTTTCTGAAAAATAATTCAGTTAGCAGATATCAATGGCTAACTATCTCTAGCCTAAATCATCATATTATTTTTTGTCAAGGAATAAAAAGTCCCATAAAATTTTAAAGAAATTCGTCCTAAGTTATATTTTTAAACAGTTGTTATTCTTAAGCAAATAAGATCTTATCTTTCTTTTGTATAAATTTTCGCATGCACTAATTTCGTAAAATACACATTTTCTTTGAAATGTTCTTGATTTTTATCATAAAAAAGTATACCCTGATAAAAGGGCGGGTAGTGTACACATAAAATATAGACCTCCGTGAGTTATCTACCTGTCCTATCCAGACTTTTTGAATGTATTCAATGTTTTTTACATTTTTATATAAAGAATCGG